>NZ_JAIVFP010000005.1 GCF_022760755.1 Candidatus Rhodoblastus alkanivorans | reverse complement strand
GTAGCCGCCCTCAACGCGGCAGATCCGGGCGAATGTTCGCTCAGACCTATTCCGCGAGCGTGCGTCACCGTGCCAGGCGAGGCTTCTCTTCGCGTAGACATGGCACTCCACCCGGTGAGAGCAAGCAGACCGCCCGCGCCGATGACCGTCAAGACCAGTACTCGGGACTTGCGAATGGTGGGCCCGCAGGCTGTTGCAGGACCTGTCCCCAGCAAGCCCGGTCCCGCCTTGTCGGGCGAGCCGGAAATCAACCAAGAAGCCGAGATTGCGGGCCGCAATCACGGGTCGGGCCCAAGACCGACGTGGACAGGTCATTCTCCGTGCCGATGGCGAAGGCTGCGAGGAGCACGAGCAATCCGCCCGCCAACGTAGCCTCTGCCCACTTCATTCACCGAGTGGCCCCGCGCTCCCGGTTGCGCGAGTGACGCACTCATCCCGGCAGATCCGCACGCTCATCACGGCCTGCACCGCTACGTAGATTGGGCCCGTTGATCTTCATAACACCCGCGGGCCGGCTTCAGCATCTCTCAGCGTTGGCGATGTCGGATCGGCTCGCATCCGATGTTCTGGGCAATGTCGTTGCCTCAGCCTGTGACTTCGGTGCAGTTCCTCATCTTCGGTGCAGCGGTCTTGCGCACCGCGGCACCTCGCACAAGCTACGCCCCTCGCAACGTCTCGTAGGTCGCGTAGTCGAGGGGAGCTGAGGAGCCTAGGCTAAAGTGGGCGGGAGGTGTGCGGTGTTCGAACAGGGCCAGGTTGACCCCTGCGCCTACGGCTGACGGAGCCAGGACGCCGTGGAACTCGAGGAACCAGGTGGCGTGTCCGACTGCCTGGCATGGTGGCCAATCCCCCTCGAGGTCAGCTTGGTCGAGTCCGAGCGTGTCCTGTGTGTCGGGGTTGGTGAGGTCGAGGACCTCTAGGTCGATGAGGTCGATGGTGTGCAGGACCCGAGGAATCGACAGGAAATCCTCGACGCTCAGGTGCTGCCTATTCGCGAGCTGCTCGAGTTCGCGCATGCACGCCTCGACCGGTTGGCCGAGGTAGACGGTCGGAAAGAGGTCTGTCGGGTTGTAGCGGCCACCGCCTCGACGCGCACCTTCGCCCGAAAGGGGATCGCGGCTTGCGGTGGTGTGCCGGTAGGTCCGTCCGGACCATGTGGTCGTTCCGATCGTTGCGATCGCCTCGACGAGGTCCTCGTTGAGGGTGGCCGTCAAGCGAACACTCCATCCGCTATCGCCTCGATGAGGTCTAGGACCTCTTTGTACCTGCCTTCGTGGATGAGTGTTGCTGGCTTCTCGTGGTTCAGTGATTGGTGTGGTGTGAAGAGCCATAGGTTCGCGTGGTCGCGTGGAAGGACCTCGCCGAGCGCATTGGCGACGTACGACAGCTCGAGCAGCCGTTCCTTGTTAAGTCTTTGTGGGACCACCTCGCCGGCGGCCCAGCGGGCGACCGAACGGCCGGATGCGTCGACGATCAACCCGACCTCGTCATCTGTGAGCCCAAGAGTGTCCATGGCTCCGGATACCTTCTCCGCGAGCGCACCTGCTCCGACACGCCCCATATGCGTCGTCCTTACTTTGTCGTAGTTGTGTCGCTAGTATGTCACCAACGTCAAGTCCCTCCGAGAGGCGCACCGATGAGTCTCCAGTTCCGATTGGGCTTCAACGACCAGAAGGTTGTTGAGGACTTCCTGTCCCGCGGCCCGGCCGCAACCACGGCGATCGTGCTCGACCCGAAGGCTGGGGCTCGGCAGCGCCCGGCGGTAGAGGCGGCCGCCGCCGGTGGGGTCGATGTGTTCTGGGACCCGGGGACCGAGCTGCTGTCCTACGAGGGGTACGGGCTGGAAAAGTTCCCGATGTGGAGCGGAGCGCCGTACGACCTCCCACAGCTCGCAACCTCGCTCCCGGCCCGCGCCGAGCTGGTCGACCGCACCATCGCCACGCATCCCGAAGGCGTCACGCGCGTGACCGCTCCACACTTCTTCGTCAACTCACCCCGGAGCGCGGCTCTCAACATCGACCTCGCGGAGGCCACGGTCAGCCAGGCCGACCGGCCCGTGCGAGCCGTACTGGCGATCAAGAATTCTTACGCGAAGTCAGCTGCAGGCGACTTGGCCGCCTGGTACCGCGCATCTGGCGTGCGGCAGATCGAGCTACAACTCTCGCCCTTCGGGAGTGAGGACGAGAGCCTGCGAAAGATCGTCGATGGCTTCGCCGTCGCGCAGGCATTCACCGACGCCGGCCTCCACGTCACCTTGGGACATTCCGGGAACCTCGGCCAGGTGGCCGTCGCCCTGGGACACGCATCGGCCTATTCGGTGGGGGTGGGGATGCTCGAGCGCAACAACCACGCACTCCAGGTCAACCGCCGCAGCAAGCCCCCGAAGGAGCGCACCGACGAAGACACCGGCGGTGGCCCGCAGGCCGGCGTCTACCTCCCCGCGCTGGCGTACACCGCTACCCCCAGCACCGCCCTGAAGCTGATGCAGCACTCCGACCTCCGTGTCAGGATCGGGTGTCGAGTTGGTCGATGCGGGACCAACGTGCGCGGCCCGTTGCTCGACCCGCGCGAGCACTACCTCCACAGCCGCGACACTGAGATGGCGCGCATGATGGAGCAGCCCGCGGGATGGCGTTCGACAGCAGAGCTGGAGCGCCTCCGTCGAGCGCTGATCCTGCGAAACCGCATCAACCGTGACTACGTCGCCGAGGGTGACCCGCCCCTCAAGACTCGGACCCTCGATGGTCTGATCGAAGACATCGAGCGGGTGCAGGCCGCCTCCTAAGTTTGATGCCCAGCCGGGTTGGGCATCACCGCCCGCCATGCTGCTCACCGAGCCGCGCCGCAGCATCGGTGCTGCCTTGGGTGCCAGTCACCGCCGACGAGAAGCACGTCATCACGTTTCCCGTCGCCTGGTGCCGGGCACCCCGGGCTCGACGACCTCGCTGGCGTCGTCCCGTCGGCGCACCTTTCAACGGATACGCCCGTGAGGGCCTGACAGGACGAGTTGACAGGTAGATTCAGGAAATGGCGCGCATCGTCCGGCCTCTCAGGGGCCGCCTCCAAGTCACACTGCCGTTCCGACCCGGGAGCGGGAATTACGACCTTCTTCACGACATCTGCGGGCAGCAGACGAAGCCGGAGTACAATCGAGAGCGCCGATACTTCGAGGTGGCTCCTGCGCACCTGCGGACGCTGATTGAGCAGCTGCCGGCCGAACTCGGGCGTCCGGTGGAGGTCGTGCTCCACGGCGCCAGTCAGACCCGGTGCGTCGTCGAGTGCTGGCGCGATGCCTCACCGGACACCATCTGGACGTGCGTCTGCTCGTGCGCCGGCAAGTTCCATGGCACGAAGATTCAGCCCTCAACGCAGATCGACGACCGCCTGTCGGTCGACACCGAGTACACGACCGAGACCTATACCGCATGGCCCGACGGGCGGGTGACCTCGAGCCCCTGACGATCGCGTCGTGCTTGTCCAGCGCCGCCGTGGGCATGAGACTTCGGACATGGGCCGTCTCGGGTACGACGCCGCCTTCCTCGGCACGGCGATCGCGCCGCCCGCAACAGCAGCCACCCCCACCGCAGAACGCAACCCGGCACGAGTTCCGCCCGGCGCGCCGTGGTGGGTGAGGGTGCTCGGGGTGATGGACAGACGACGGGCGAGCTCTCCCATCCTGGTTCAGCGGGTAGGCGACGGCGGCCCGCGCCCCAGGTGCGTGCGCTCATCGCGGCAGATCCGGGCGAGCGTAGCCGCCCTCAATGCGGCAGATCCGGGCGAGCGTAGCCGCCCTCAATGCGGCAGATCCGGGCGAGCGTAGCCGCCCTCAATGCGGCAGATGCGGATGTTTCGGGGCACGGATCCTTAGGTGTGTCGCCGTCGTCCCAATCGCATGGACCGACGACATACTGGGCGAGTGAGGTCTGCCCTGCTCTGCGTCGTCATGGTCTTGATGGCGGGCTGTTCGGTCGCTAGTTCCGAATGCCCAACCGGAGCAGCCGATTGCGAAGCCCAGATCCGCATGGTGGACGTCATCTACACCTCGTACGGAACGACTACTCGTGAAGGCAGCCGCCACCTACGGGCTGACCAGGCTGAATGTCACGACACTGGCTGTAACGCCGTGGGTTCTGTCTTCCCTGACGTCCCCACCCAGGTGCGTACATGGACGTTCAAGGGCTACTCGCCAGACGAGGTGCTCGGCGTGCGGTTCGGCAACGACGGGTTCGGAGTCTTCATCGCCGACACACTGGAACCTGCTACGCGGAGACGCATCTACGCGGACTTGTCCGGCGCGAAGTCCTAAGGCACTCAACTCGGCATGAGCGGACGAGCTCATCGCGGCAGATCCGGATAGGCGCCAGGTGGACGTCCTCATGCATCTCGCTACCATCCCTTCGTGACCAGTGGCTCGAAATCATCGCCAGGACCATGGGACTACCTCGTCGGCGGTGTGGCGTTCGCTCTCGGGTCTGGGGTGCTCGCCGCGATGGGCTACGGGCTGGCGGCCTACCTCGTCGGCGTCCTAGCTGCTGTCGGGGTGCTCATCGGTTCCATCGCTCAAGGTCTAAGGGTTGGCTGGAATGCTCACTGCAACGATCACCGGCAAGCACCAAGCACGCAGCGGCATGGGCATCCCTGACGAGTAGAGAATGAGCAGTGCGATCGGTTCGTCAGCTACCTCGAGCCTCGGTCGCTGTTGTTGTAGGTCCGCACATCGGCAGATCCGCGCCTATCGCGGCTACTAGGAAACTTCCCTCAGGATCGGTGTCTGGCCAGACTCGATCCAGGTGATCGGCGGGACGCTCTCAATCGCGGCTGCCCACCCGGGTTCCGGGTGTGGCTCACATCTGGACTGCGACCCGTCGACCACCGTGACGAGGAGTGGCTCCAGAGGGGTCTGCCCAGCTCGTAGTAGCAATGCCCACCTCGTCGACTCTGTTGGTTCCAGGCGAGGACGAGGTGAGCAGATGAGCAACATGAAGAAGGGCGTGATCATCGGGGTCGATCCCCACAAGATGTCGGTGACTATCGAGGTTGTCGACACCCACGAGAACCTCCTCGGTAGTGGTCGGTTCGACACCAACCAGGCCGGTTACGCCGCGATGCAGCGTTATGTGAAGCAGTGGCCCGACCGCGTGTGGGCGGTCGAGGGAGCCAACGGTGCCGGCCGTCCACTGGCCCAACGACTTGTCGCCGCCGGCGAACAAGTCGTCGATGTCCCGGCCAAGCTGGCTGCTCGGGTGCGGCTCTTCGACACCGGCCACAACCGCAAGACCGACGCGCTGGACGCCCACTCCATCGCGGTCGTCGCGGTCCGCACCGAAGGGTTGCGGGTGGTGGTCGAGGACGGCGAGCTCGAGGCCCTGCGGATGCTCACCGACCGCCGCGACGAGCTCGCCCACCAGCGCGTCCAGACGGTCAACCGGCTGCAGCGTCTGCTCAGTGAACTGCTGCCTGGCCAGCGCAAACGCGACCTGTCCGCCACCCAGGCCAAGGCCATGCTCGCGACCGTGCGCCCGCGTGACATCGCCGGGAAGACCCGTCGTCGGATGGCGGCCGAGGAGATCGCCGACCTGGTCGCGGTCGACGCGAAGCTGAAGAAGATCAAGGCCGAGCTGAAGGCTGCGGTCGCCACCCGCGGGTCGGGGCTGATGGACATCTACGGCGTCGGCCCAGCCGGAGCTGCCCGGGTGCTGGCTGATGTCGGTGACGTGGCCCGGTTCGCCGACCGCAACCGGTTCGCGTCCTGGACCGGGACCGCGCCCCTGGACGTCTCGTCCGGTGAGCAGACCCGGCACCGCTTGTCACGTGCGGGGAACCGGCGGATGAACCACGTCCTGCACGTCGCGGCGATCGTGCAGATCCGTCACGACACCGAAGGACGCGCCTACTACCGTCGCAAGCTCGCCGCCGGCAAGACACCGATGGAAGCGCTGAGATGTCTGAAGCGGCGCCTGTCCGACGTCGTGTATCGCCAGCTCGTCGCCGACAGCAACGCAGCCATCACGGGGCTGGACGCGGGTCCGGGAGGGCACTGCGGGGCGGCTCTTCAATCCAGCGCGGCCGACTCGCACCCGCTCATCGACACTTCGGATCAGCCACTTCCCGGACCCGCGAAGCCGACGCTACGCCGACCATCCATCCGCCGGAAGACCCTCATTCCAAGCGCTCCTTGACACAGAGGGGTGCCAGATCCGGGCAAGCGTTGCCGCCCTCAACGCGGCATGTGCGGACGTTATGCCCTGCTTGGCAACCTCTGATGAGTCACGTTGGACACCTATTCAGAACGTGCTCTGTCAGCGTTCATCCGTAAGTCCCGCCAGTCCGTCAAAGCGAGGCTGGCCATGTGAACCATGGTCTCCAGATCGCCGCCCGAAGTCACGAACAGATCATCCACGACCTGGCTCGGAAGTTCTCCGTCGCCGTAGCAGTCATGCCAGGCGAGATCGACGATTGCGAGCAGGTCCAGCGCGGCAGGGGACTGCGATCCGAATGTCTCTGCGCACCGCGTGGCGCGCGCCGACCGTCTCTGTTCCTTGGGGCTGGGTGGCGCATCATCATCCCCCAACCACCGTGCCAGGCCCTCTAGGTCGATGTCGGTCTCGCCGGAGTCGTCGGTCACTGTTGAGATGCTGCCACCAAAGCCGCTTGGCGGACCGCTCATCGGCAGATCCGGTAAGTCGGACACGCCCCGACACGCGCGGTTCGCCGTAGCTTCATGTGTCGCGATCACCCCTCGGGGCTCAGACACAGGGCGGCCCGGACCCGAACGGAAGCTACGACTAGAAGCCAGCGGCGGTGCGCCGAGGCTTGGCTCCCTCCTCGCGCCAGAGCGGGCTTCGCGTCTCCGCCCGTCCCACACTTCACCAAGGACGGGCGCTACCAGGGAGGGCGACTATTGGTGCCATAGCTGTGGACAGTCGAGTCCATGGGCGACCAATCACAGCGGCAAGCCTCAACAGGATGGAGTCCGCAGCTCCTGGACTCCCTCGTGCAAGCGCCGAACCTGGCGACGGCGGCGACGTACGTCGCGGGCCGTGCCATCCCAGTCTTTCCGTGCGTCCCTCGTGGCAAGCGGCCCCTCACCGCCCACGGCTTCCATGACGCCAGCATCGACAGCGACATCGTCAGGTCATGGTGGCGGCGATGGCCTGACGCCAACATCGGCGTCCCGACCGGTTCGGCCAGCGGCGTCGACGTGGTCGACGTGGACGTCCACGGCACCCGGTCCGGGTTTGGTGCGTTCGAGCGTGCGCGACGGGCTGGACTCGTCGAGGGATGGGCGTGGCTGGTCCGCACTCCGTCCGGCGGTCTCCACGCCTACTTCCTTCGCACCACCGCCACTGACCAGAGGTCGTGGCAAGTGCCGAATCAGCACATCGACTTCCGCGGCGACGGCGGCTACATCATCATCCCGCCCTCCTGCGCGCGCACCGACGAAGGCGTCGACCGCCACTACCAGCAGATCGCGGTCGCCGAGCACCACCGGCCCACCCCGGTCGACGCCTCGGGGCTACGGCGGCTCCTTGACCCACCCAGGTCAATGCGCCCGTCCACGGCCCCGCCCTCGATCGGCAGAGCCCCCGACAAGCTGGCGGCGTGGGTTGCCTCGCGTCCTGAAGGCGCTCGCAACGGTGGGCTGTTCTGGGCAGCGTGCCGGATGGCTGAGGACGGACACGACCTCGGCAGCACGACGTCGCTGCTCGGTGATGCGGCTCATGCTGCAGGGCTGCCCGAGCCCGAGGTACTGGCCACCATTCGATCTGCTTTCCGAATCGTCTCGCGAGTAGCGCCGGCGCCGCCATCGCGCCCTTCGAGAGCGGTCGAGGGGGTGGGACTGTGAACACCCCCGCGCCCTACCAACGCAGTCTCGATCGCGCGCCTCCTGAGCCCATGCCGATGGCCGTACCCGCGCCCCGACCGAACTCGTTTGCGCTCCACGGCGACCCCTCACTCCCCCAGCCGGTCCAACCATCTGCGGAGCCCGTCCGGCCGACGATCACGTGGGTCCGTCCCAGCGAGGTCTCCACGCTGATCGGGGCTCGATGGGCAGGCCGCGGCATCGGTCTTCAGAGCGAACTGACTCGACGCGCTCGACGCGCCCCCGCGGCTGCCGCAACCAAGACAGCCAGACGCCTGACCCATCCCGCCCAAGGCCGATCGCTGCCCTCCGCACCGACGACCACCTCTCCGGAAGGACTCGGACTGTGAACAACCCGATCTACGCCACCGCAGAAGGGCTTCGACTCCTGCTGCTGGACCTCGCCTATGCCGGCCCTGGTGCCTGGGAGACCGACCCCGACGCCGCTGAGCTGATGGCGTACGCCATGGACAAGTACGGCGCGCTCGCTCACAAGTACGGGCTGGAACCCACAGACGCCGCGACGTGCGCCTTCGAGATCATGAACGCCCGGGCGACCCGGCTGGCCGAGGATCCGTGGGCAGTGATCACGCACGCGGTCCACCTGAGCCTCGTCTATGAGTCGCGGGCCCGAGGGATGCTCTGCTCAACCCAGCAGGCGCGCCAGAGCTCCGGCTCCAACTACCACGATGCCGAGCGGTTCAGTGAGCGCGACGACGACCTTGCGAGATACCACCCGGCCTTCCAGATCGAGGACGACCTCAGCGCCATCGACGATCCGAGGCAGGAGTCCATCGAGGACGAGCCGACGAACGCCTACTTCGCCCTCGACCAGGCGATCCAGTTCTTCGTCGAGCTCGGGTGGTCCCGCCGCACTGCACGGCTCGGGTTGGAGTACATCGCCGCCCGCCTGATCCGCACCGGCACCCGGCTGAGCGCCTTCGAGTCGCTGCGGCGTGACGGCAATGGACCCGCGCTCCTGGACGTCGATCACAAGGCCTGGCTTGCGGTCCTGCGCGGTGTGCTCGGAAACCAGCATCGCGACCGCTCTCACACCAGCGAGGGGCGCGGGATCCTGCTGCGTCTGATGTCCGGTGAGGGTCTCGATGAGCTGTTCGAGGACGGGGCACTCGCGCGCCTCATTGAGCGCGCGGCGCCCGAGTACACGTCAGCGAGCACGAGCGGTGTCTGACAAGGGGTTCGTCGAGCTCGAACGACAGATCGACTCGATCGTCGTCGGTGAGCGTCACCGTCGGCATCCCGGTGACCTGACCAAGCTGACGGAATCGCTCACCCGCGTCGGCCTTCTTCAACCGGTCACCATCACCCCGGACGGCTATCTCATCTGTGGCTACCGTCGCTTGGCGGCCGCCAAGGAGCTCGGCTGGCAGACCCTGCGCGTCTGGGTGCGCTCGGGCAT
>NZ_JAIVFP010000004.1 GCF_022760755.1 Candidatus Rhodoblastus alkanivorans | reverse complement strand
TTCTCCAGAAAGATCACCCGATCGCCGGCGACAAACTTCCGTTCGCCGTCGTTGGTCGAAAAGGAGACCTCGCCCGCCTCGGCGCCCCGCGCCAGCGCCCCCGCATCCTGACGCGCCTCGCGGATGGCGGCGTTGAGCGCCCGCACGTCGGCGCGTCGATGCGCCAGCACTAGGCGCGAGCCGTCGGGACGCTCCCGCATGTCCTGCACAACGTCGCGAACGATGGCGGAAACCGCATCGTCCCGCGTCTCGGCGAACCGCACCGCGCCGCGTTCGGTGTAGGCCGCGAGCCCCGCCGCCGTCCGATGCCGCGCGAAATCCACCGCCGCCTGCCGCTGCCAGTCCGCCGTTTGCCGGCGAACCCCTTCCAGTTCGACGAAGCCCACCCGCTCGGCCACCGCCCGGAACGCCGCCCCGGCCTGGATCGGCTGCAACTGCTCAGGGTCGCCGACGAGCACGATTTTCGCCCCCACCCGCTCGGCTTCGCCCACGAACCGCGCCAGCTGCCGCGACGAGACCATTCCAGCCTCGTCGATCACCAGAACGTCGCCCTTGGAGAGTTCGCCGCGCCCGTTCTGCCAGCCATGCTCCCATGACGCCAAGGTGCGCGCGGCGATGCCCGACGATTCCGCCAGCCCCTCCGCCGCCTTGCCGGCGAGCGCCGCCCCATGCACGCGATAACCCTCGGCCTCCCACGCCTCCCGCGCCGCCGAAAGCATCGTCGATTTGCCGGCCCCGGCCAGCCCGACGACGACGGCGAGGCGCGCCTCCCCCGTGACATGGCGCACAGCCTCCCGCTGCTCCCCAGAAAGAAACGGCCGTGCCGCCAAAGCGGCCTCGACATGCCGCCACGCTGCGCCATGTTCGCGCGCTTCGACCAAGCGGCCGGCGCTCTCCGCCATCCCGCGCTCGATCTCGACCATCTCCCGCGTCGAATAGCGCGCAGCCTCAATGACGCTTCCGTCCGGCCCTCGCCGTTCGGCCTGTAATTCGACCAGCGCCGGCGAGCCCATCACCTTGGCGAAGGCGTTCTGGAATTCTTCCGCCCCGTCGATATAGCGATGCAGCGCGCGCGCCACGTCGCGCCGGTCGAACACGCTCCTTTCGCCCGTCACAATCGACAGAACCTGTTCCGGCTTCTGCCGGATCAGCTCCGCGTTGCGCCGCGCCGCCTCTCTATCCAGCCGCGTGCGCGAAACATCCTTGCCGCGCCGCTCCATCTGCGTCGCATGCACCCCCATATGCTCGGTCGGCTCGATCTCGAGCCCCCGCTCCTGATGCGAGCGGTGATCGATCCGAATCTCGAACCCCGCCTGCGCCAGATGTTCGTTGGCGACCTGCTCCCACGCCTGGCGGATTTCTCGAAGCTGAACCTGCGAACTCGCCATAGCGTGCGCGGCAAGCCATTTGTTCTCTCGCTCGATCGCCGTCTTCTCGCCCAATCCTTCCGCGCTCACAGCCCGCGTCGTCATCATGAGATGCGCGTGATGATTGCGAACGTCAGTGGCCCCGTGCGGAGCATGAATCGCAAAATCGACTGCCGTCCTGTAGCGATCGGCGAGCCCTTGCGCGAACGCTCGCGTCAATTCCAGACGCCGCTCGGCGGAAAGCTCATGCGGCAGTGCGATCTCGAATTCGCGCGCCACCCGCGCGTCCTTGCGCTTGTCCGCCTGCTCGGCGGCGTTCCACAAGGCCGAACGATCCAAAGCCCATTCCGCCTCCGAGCCCTGCGGAATCACGATCTGCGCGTGTTCGACGCCCTCTCGCCTTGTGAAGTCGTGCGTCAGCCCGTCGCGTTCGTTGGTGAGCTTCTCACCCGCGCGATAAGCCGCCGCCGCCACGCTGCTGCGCCCCGACGCCCGCGAGATCGGCTTCATGGAGAGATGATAGATCGCCAAGGGAGACCGTGCGGAAACGAAGACAAGGAAACGCGCTCAACCAAACACCTACAAATGACACTGGCAAGCAGCGCCGATCCCTTTAGGAATCTATCGCGCCGCCTGACAGCCATACCAGCGCCTGAGTTGCGAAGCAACTCGTAAGTGCGCCCTTCAACATCTCTCGCTGCGCTCGTTCTGCCTCAGGTGTTCGCCGCTGCGCGGTTGCTGATCACGGCGGCAATGTGCATTGTTGACGCGAAACTGTCGGACGATGTGACCCCGCGCCGCATTCACGATGAACCATGGCTTGGCCTTCGAGGGAAATCCCGTTACGGTCGCCGCAGATTCGACCTTTAGGAATGAGCCGTGGCCAAGAAGAGCATTGCCGAACGCATCGCCCAACTCGAAGCGCAGAAGAAATCCCTGCAAGCCCGCCTCTCCAAACAGCAGCGCACTAACGACACGCGCCGCAAGGTCCTGCTCGGCGGCGCCTTCCTCCTCCACCGTCTCGAAAACGATCGCGCCTTCGGATCGACGCTTCGTGATTACGTGAAACGCGAGCTGCCGACCTTCCTATCCCGCGATGCCGACAAGGCCCTGTTCGTCGATCTGCTCGGCAATGAAACATCGGCGGCGGCGGTCGTGACTCCTTCCAACGCCCGCGACGAAAGGAGCGACACGCAGCCCGACGTGGAGAACGAGAGCCCGCCAGTTCGATCAGGCGCCACCATGCGCCCGGACACCATACCCGTGGACATTTGACGCTCAAACTATTGGGCACCTCGAAAAATATGCCCCTTTTGGCCTGATGACCGGCGTTCGCGTTCGCAGCGCGGTAGATCGTTCAGTCCTTGGCCTCTCAGCGAGGCTGCCTGACGCCACCTGCTTCTCAGGTAGCAGCTTGATCGGGTCAGCTCACACGACCCAACGCGTGGCGCGCCGGTTCAGCCAGCCGCAGCCACCATCCTTTCAAGACAAACGAAGCGGCGCATGTTGTAGACGAGGTTCGTCATTCCGATTTTGCACCGCGCGCGGACGATGCCGATGGTGCGCACGAGTTCGGCTCGCATGCCGTTCTTTTGATCCCCAAATACATGCTCGACGCGGGCGCGCACCTTCGAGCGTGTCGTATTGGCGGCCGTCTGCGCCTCGCTGAGTTTGCGATTGCGATAGGCCCGGCGATGAATGCGGCTCTTCAGGCCGCGCTCGGCGAGTTTTTCCTCGATCTCATCGCTGCGATAAGCACTGTCTGCCCACACATCCGAAGCCGTGTTATCCGAATCAAGAATGTCTTCGAACTTTTGACTGTCGTGCACGCTCGCGTCGCTCACCACGTAGCGGCGCACCAATTTGTGGCGGCGGTCGACGCCGATATGGTTCTTGTAACCGAAATACGAGCGTTCATGCTTCTTCGTCCAGCGCGCGTCCTTGTCCTTCTGGCGGTTCTTGGCCGGCTTGGATTTCCAGTCTTCCGGCGTCTTGCCTTCCTTGATCGCCTCGTTGTCCTCGCGCGAATTGTGTTGCTTGGGCGCCGACACGATCGTCGCGTCGATGATCTGACCGCCCCTGGCGAGATAGCCCTTGGTCTTCAAGAACCCGTCAAACAGATCGAACAGCCCTTCCACCGCGCCCGCCTTGGCCAGCGCCTCGCGATAGAGCCACAAAGTCTTGGCGTCGGGAACCGCGTCTTCAAGGCCAAGGCCGAGAAAGCGCATGAAGGAGAAGCGATCACGAAGCTGGTATTCCGCCTGATCGTCGGAGAGATTGTAGAGCGCCTGCAACACCAGCGCCTTGAAGATCACGACTTCATCCCAAGGCTTGCGTCCCGCCGAACTCTTGCGTTCCGCTTCGCTCCTGCGAAGCTCGCCTTTAATCAGCGCCGCCTTCAGCTTCGGCCGGAAAGATTCGAACGGAACCATCGCCGCAATCGCAACAAGCGGATCGTTCTTTTCGTTGAGACTTTCATAGCGCCGGTTCAAATCAAAGAAGCCAAGCTGCCCCATGCCAACCTCCCCCGCTCAGAGCATGAGAACCTTGAATCTGATTTGACCGGTGTAGGCAACAGCCTATTTTTCGAGGCGCCCTATTGAAGCAGACGGCATGTCCAACCGCTATCGCTTGCTCATTGCCGATTTCGACGGAACGCTCGTGGAAACGCTCGATGACGTTGCCTGGTGCATGAAGCGGACCTTCGAGGCGAACGGCTTCAGCGCGCCCGATCGCGACGCCGTCCGTGCGACCACCGGGCTGAGCCTGGAGGACTCCCTCCGCCGGCTTTGCGCTGGTCCGCTTTCGTCGCAGGAGCTTTCTCTCTCGGTTCAGACATATCGAACCTTCTACAAAACCGAACAGGGACGCCGTTCCCGGCTTTTCCCGGGCGTGCGGAAAACGCTGAAGGAGATCAACCAGCGCGGC
The DNA here is from genome assembly GCF_022760755.1 of Candidatus Rhodoblastus alkanivorans. Lineage (NCBI taxonomy): Bacteria > Pseudomonadati > Pseudomonadota > Alphaproteobacteria > Hyphomicrobiales > Rhodoblastaceae > Rhodoblastus > Candidatus Rhodoblastus alkanivorans. The sequence continues at coordinate 17,611 of NZ_JAIVFP010000004.1, read as the reverse complement.
GTCGACGTTGTGATTGTCAGCAACAAGGGCGTCGACGCCATTCGCGCCGCCCTGTCGAAATTCGACCTCGAGGAGCTGATTGCGAAGCCTTTTGGCGCAGACGTGACGCGCCATCGGAAGCCGCATCCGGCGCTCTATCATGAGGAGATCAAGCCGCTGTTTCCGGATGTCCAGGACCACGAGGTTCTCGTCGTCGGCGATACCGGCGTCGATCTCGAATTCGCCTGGAACGCCGGCGTCGCCGCCTGCTGGGCTTCCTATGGTTATGGCGGGCTGGAAGAGCGCTGGCCGCTTGAACGCCAATTTATCCTGCGCGAATTCGCCGATCTGCTGGAAATTATGGCGTAGGAAATCGCGCGATTTCGCCCCGGCGGGCCGCCTTGGCGTACAAGATCAGAACAAGGTTCAAAGCCCCGCAAAAGGGGCGCTGTTCGCCGATCTGCTGAACGGAACGGACGCGGAGGAAGCGGGCGTTGTCGAAGACACTCCCGCGATGCGATCCGCTCTTGGCGAACAGCAAGAATCGACAACGCGGCTGTGGATAGTCTTGCTCATCGTTTCGACGGCCTCAGACCTCGTCCAAGCTCTTCGGGCGTAACGATAGCAGTCGCGTCAGCGTCTCCGCGATCTGGTCGATTTCGTCCGCCATCTCGCTGACCTGATCCTGCAGATCCGCCGCCAGCTCGAACATGTCCGGCGCGCCGGCGAGCGCCCCCTCGCCGATCACCTTCATCGCCAGTCCATGCAGTTTCAAAAGCTCGCCCCGCAGAACCGGCTGGAAATGCTCGCGGTCGCTCAGCAGCCCCCGCAAAGCGTCGAGACAATCGACCGCCTTCAACAAGTCCGACGTGTCGAAATTGTCATGCAGCGTTTCCCAGTCCTTGTTGCCGATCTCGGCCATTTTACGTCCTCCGAACCACCCTTGGGGTCACGCCTCGTCGATCTGCAACGCCGCTTCGAAATCCTGACCGCCATAGAAAATGCCGATAATCGTCACGGCGTCGGCTTCGACCGCAAAAGCGATTGTGACGCGACGGCGGAATCCGATCGTGCGCAGCCCGGGTCGCAAATCGTCGCGGCGCGTTCCGCGTTCTGGGAAGGTTTCCAGCTTCTCGCAATAATCGACGATCGCTCCGGTGAAACGATCGGCGATTGTCGGCGCTGTCTTCTCGGAAATCCGCCTATGGAGAGCGACAAGCTGCGCCTCGGCTTCCGGCGAGAAAATGACGCGATAGGACTCCATCAGGGAGTCTTCTTCGTCGCCCGCTCATGTTCGGCCGCGAGCGAGGCGCGCACATCGGCGGTGGATCGCCCGCGCGACGGATCGGCCTTCATGGCGTCATAGGCCGGGACAACCTCTTGTCGCAGCCAATTCTCAACCGCGCGGTCGCGCGCCTGCAAGGCGCGCAAACCGTCCCGAATCACCTCGCTTTCGCTGGCGTAATCGCCAGACGATACCTTTGCCCTGACCATTTGCGCCATTTCCGTCGGCAGCGTCACGCTGAACTGCTGGGTGCTACGCATCGGACCCTCCAATAATGTTCTATAGGATTTAACACCATCGAGAGCCGCCCGAAACAGAAATCGCTGGCCTCGGAATCGGCTCAAGCTTCCTCCCCGCTGTTCGTTTTACCGAACCTCGCCGCTCCTCTTTTCATCGAAAAGCCTCTTCGCGGCGAAGCCGCGTAAAGCTTATGTCCGCCGCAAGACGCCGTTTGGCGTCTTGCGAAGGGGATTTTGGGAAAGTTGACCGCGTGAAACGCGGTCTCCGCGTAAGATTCTGAAAGAATCTCTATCCGTGGCCCCTGATTTTTTGCACCCTCCCCCCTCGGCCGCGCCAGCGCGGCCTTGCGCCTTCCGTTTCGGGCCTCGCTCGATCCACGTCTTCCATTCCCGCGACACGACCCGCACCACATTGGCGAGGTTTGGCCGCTTGTCGCGCCGCCGCTCCTCGATGGTGACGAGCCCATCGCGCGCGGCCGTCCGCAGCGCGTTCCTGGCGGTGGTGACGCAAATCCCCGCCCGCGCCGCGATCTCCCCCAGGGTCAACATGCAGGCGCCTCGATCGCGCACGGCGTCGGCGACGATCCGCAAGGCCGCGAGCTCCCCGGTCGTGAACTGGCTGGCGAGCTGCGGCGGCATTGGCCCGGACGCCGCGAGCGTCCGGCGCCGCGCGATCGACGCGCGCCGATCAGGCGACCGCGCCGCCTTGTGCTTGGGCGGGAAATGGCTCGGCCGTCCCGCCGCCCGCGCCTGCGCCGCCACCTGCGGGGCGCGGACCGCCAGCCGGTCGACTCCCCGCACCTCGCGCCGCCGCGCCTCGATCGTCTCCGCGAGACTCTGCGCCTGCTCGTCGGTCAGCCGCCCCGCTCCCCAATCGCTCCACACCGCCCGGCAAAAGCCGTCCAGCGCCGCTAGGGATTTCGCGCCGGCAATCGCGGTCAATAGGTCTATCGCTGTCACAGGCCCCTCCTAAGGGGCCGCCTGAGCCTCCTAATCAGCGACGAGCCGCGGGTCGCTTGAGGGCGCAACTCTCCGTTCCCGGCGAGAGAGTTCTCGCCGGGTTGAAAACAAAGCTCCGCCCTTCGCGAAACCAGAGGGTTTCGCGTTGACACGATCCGTAGCCTGTGGGAGATTTTCGCCGTTATCTTCTGGCGGCTCCCACAGTCGTCATTAACGGCCAGGTGCTTCCAACACCCGGCCGTTTTGCTTTTCAGGGGTCAGCGCGGCGTTGCGTTGCTGTCCTGAACTGGAAATACGAATTGAATCGCATGTTCCATTGCGGCGCGTCGCGATTTGAACCGCCCTTCGGCTATCGCTCGATCAATTGCGTCTCTGACGCGCTCGTGAACGAACACCGTCGTCTCGTAAAATCCAGCCTCACGCTGTCTCTTACGGATGACAGCCATACTCGGGGCCGACGGCTTACGAAGCTTAGCAGCCAAGAATCACCTCGCGACTCGCACTAGTGAGTGTGCGTGAGTCGCCAAACTCTGTAAAGTCGGAGATTTTGGGGGGTTCGGCCCCGGGCTGCGCCGGCAACGGCTCCTACCCCCATGAAAAAGCCCGCCAAGCGGCAAGCCTGGCGGGACGCAAAACGGCGCGAGCGCGAATGAATTGTCTAGATGCTGCTTTGCCAGCAATTAGGCAACACAGCAAAAAGGCATATCAATCGTGCTTGGCGAAGAGGTCGGCCAGCGCCTCGCGCATCAAATCCTCAATCGAACGGCCCGCATCAACCGAAAGGCGCTTGAGACGCTTATGCTCGTCCGGCGCGACGGCGACGGTAATGCGCTTTAAACCCTCGCGGGTCGCCGCAAAGAATGGCTTGCGCTCGCCCTCCCCCTCCTTCTGCGCCTTCGCCCGCGCGACGGGCTTCGGGGCAGCGGATTTCATCGGGACGGACGGCGGCGCGGCCTTGGCCGCAACGGCTTTCATGGTGTCGGCGAGACTGGGGCGGCGGCTCATGGGCGGAATTCCTGCGTTGCTGGCTTGCCAGCATAGCTGTTTGCCTAATTGCTGGCAATATGCATTGCTGCTAAAGCTTCAATTCAAAAAACAGCCACTTCCGCAAATCGGCAACCTCTTCGGCGGCCTTGCCCTGAGGCTCGTATTCGGGCGCGGTCTGCCCTGCGGTCAGCGCGTGGCCGTAGGCGGCGCGTTGTTGCAAAGTCACTGGCGCAACATCGATCCCGTGAACGGCCACGGCTTCCCGTGCGTCGCTCAAGATGTGCGAGGCGCGAGGGGGAAGGGCGTTCAAAACGACGAAAGCCCGCTTGCCCGCCAGCTTCACAAATTCAGCCGTCGTGCCAATGGCCCGCAAATCGAGGATTCCGGCGCGGCATGGGATAAGGATGAGGTCAGCGGCCCGCGCGGCGGCCATAGCGGCGGCCTCGGCATGGGGCGCAGTGTCGATAATGCAAAGCTTGGCCCCGCCTTCCTTGGCAGCCTGAAGGCCTGCGGCAAGGCGGGTGTGGGGCAGAGCGACGACGACAGGGGCTTCGTCGGCGCGGGTATCCTTCCAGCCCGCCGCGCTCGCCTGCGGGTCAAGGTCGATAACCGCGCACGGCTTGCCTGCCGCCTCGGCGGCGGCGGCGATATGCAGGGCGAGGGTGGTTTTGCCTGCGCCGCCCTTCTGGCTCAGAATCGCAAGGACTTTCATGCTTGCTGCTATAGCAGCAATAAGGCTTGCCTTCAAGGCATTTTGCCTAGTTGCTGTATTGCCAGCAATTAGGCAATGCGCGTCAGGGATGAAAGCCCGATAGAGCCGAAACCGCCGCGAAGGGCAGGAGCGGTTCGGTTCACGACCCTAGCTTAACTTTCACTATTTGATTGAATTCCCGCCTCTTGTATGCTAATGTCATACACATGAGAGAACAGCCCTTGAGCAGCTCTGTCCTAAGCGTTCGGGTTTCCTCCGATGAACGCGCCCTTTTGGAAGAAGCGGCAGCGCAGTCGCACACGACCTTGAGCGAATTCATGCGGCGTCGGTCGATCGAGGCGGCGGAAGCCGAGGTTCTGAACCGCTCCGTCATCACCATTCCGGCCAAAGACTGGGAAGCGTTCGAAGCGTGGATTAGCCGCCCTGCCGAGGCGGTTCCGACGCTCGCCGAACTCGCACGCCGCACCCCGTCTTGGGAGCGATAGGAAGTGGCGGCGGTCACGCCGCCCCGTCCGCTCGCCGAAAGCGACGACCGCAGGGAATTCGACTGCGGTCGGGAATCCCTCAACAACTGGTTCCGCCGCCATGCGTGGGTAAACCACGCCAACGACGTGTCACGCGTGAGCGTGATCACGGATGCGAAAACGGGCCGCATCGTCGGCTATGTGGCCTTAAGCGCCGCACAAATCGAGCGGGCGTATCTGCCCAAGCCCCAGCAACGCAATCGCCTTGACCCCGTGCCCGCGCCGCTGCTCGGGCAACTCGCGGTCGATAAGGCCTATCAGGGCAGGGGGTATGCGGTTGACCTGCTGCACTGCGCCCTGAAAACCGCGCTACGAGTTTCCGAAAGCGTCGGGGGCATGGGCGTGATTACCCATCCGCTCGATGACAGCGTGAGGGGCTTCTATGCGAAGTGGGGCTTTCAGGAGCTGCCCTTTGACCCACGCCGCGCGATGATAATTCGCATGGCGGATTTGCGCTTGCATTTCAGTGACAAAGGCTGATTTGCCTAATTGCTGGCAATACAGCAATTAGGCAACCAGCTATTGCAAAGGCTCTACCTTTCGCAACGGCGCTCAACGCTCATTATGGAACCAATGGCCGCGGTTCTCGAAATTCACCAATTTCGATAACCCCGACGCTCTCTCATCCAGATTGGCGCGCGACAATTCGTGCTATCAGAGCCTGATCTGACAAAAGTCAGAACCTAAGGCCTATCGCGTGAGTGTCAGGGAGAGGGCGATGAAAAAAGTCGCTGTGTTCGGCAATACAGGAGGTGGCAAATCGACGCTCAGCATCCGGCTTTCGGAAATCACGGGATTGCCTCTTCATGTCCTTGACAAGATTCAGTATCGAGCAGGAGGCGCACCGGTTTCGCCGGAAGAATTCAAGCGCGCCCATGAAACAATTCTGGCAGAAGATCGGTGGATTATCGATGGATACGGCAGCCCAGACACGCTGTGGCCACGCCTGAGCATGGCCGACAGTCTGGTCTATGTTGATCTCCCGCTACGTGTTCATTTTTGGTGGGTGACTAAACGGTTTGTCACTGGTCGGCTCAATCCGCCAGAAGGTTGGCCGAAAGATAGCCCAATTCTTAAAAGCTCGCTCAGCAGCTACCGGGTGCTCTGGCTGTGTCACAAGCATTTGACTCCAAAATATCGCGAGTACGTCAAGGAGGCTCGATACACAAAGAATGTCTATCACCTTCAGTCAATCGATCAGATTTCTAAATTTTTTAAATCGGTTGAGCGGGCTAAATTTGAAGATGGCGCGTAAGCATCCTTCCTGGCTAGCGCGAATGACTCTTGAACTGGAAGTGCATATCTCAAGACTTCAGTGCACTGGCGGCTCGATGGTTCAGCCAACCGCCTAGCAAAAAGCCGGGCACGATGTAGGACAGAAACAGCAGGCGATACCAAAGCGGATAATGAAGCCACCACACCGACATAAGTTGGTTTAATACGACGGCGGAAAGACCGGTCACCCCCCCCCCACATCTCCTGATTCGCGGCGATCATCGTCGCCGCCGTCAGGCAGAAAATCCACTTATGGGCGCCTCGAAAAATAGGCTGTTGCCTACACCGGTCAAATCAGATTCAAGGTTCTCATGCTCTGAGCGGGGGAGGTTGGCATGGGGCAGCTTGGCTTCTTTGATTTGAACCGGCGCTATGAAAGTCTCAACGAAAAGAACGATCCGCTTGTTGCGATTGGTATCCATCCGGCGTAGCACGCAGGCGGCTAGCTTCAGGTTGATCGCCTCGCCATGATCGTCGGATCGTCTTTGTGGATTTTGATGAGGTCGATCAGGTTCTCGATGCCGAAGTCGGTGAAGGCCATCTCGCCATCTTCGGACGTGTCATAGACCCAGATCACGCCGTCCTCGACCTCCATGCCGATGGCGATTTCGAACAGCCAGTCCTCATCTTCGCCAAGCTCCCTGGCGACGCGGCTGATCGTCTTGACGTGATGGACTTTGTTGATGTGCACGGTCAGGCGGCCTGAGCGGAGTTGGCCGGCGCCTGCGGCTTCCAGTTCCAAGGCGCCAGCTCATCGAGCCGGTGCGCGGGGTGGCCGGCGATGCGGGAGAGGACATCGGCCAACCAGGCCTGCGGGTCGACGCCGTTCATCTTGCAGGTGATAATAAGGCTGTACATCGCCGCTGCGCGCTCGCCCCCACGATCCGAACCGCAGAACAGCCACGATTTTCTTCCAAGGGCGATGCCGCGCAGGCCACGCTCGGCGGCGTTGTTGGAAAGGCAAACACGGCCATCATCCAGAAAAAGTGTGAAGGCGGCCCAACGCTTGAGAATGTAGTTGATCGCCTTGACCAGATCATGCCCCCGCGACAGTCGGGCGGCTTGCTCGCGCATATAGACCTGGAGATCCTCGACCAGTGGCCGGCTGAGCTTTTGTCGAACCGCCAGGCGCTCCGCGGCGCTTTTGCCGTTGATGATCCGCTCGATCTCGAACAGCGCGTCGATGCGGCGCACAACCTCGATCGCAATGGGCGACAGCGGAATCTCCTTCTTGCCGGCGGCCTTGCGCCGCGCGTTCTCCTCGATGTCGGCCATGGCGAAGAACGGCCGTCGCGCATGCACCCAACACGCCGCCTCCTTGATCGGACCGGGCTTTCGGTCGGCCTGATAAAGCTTGCCGTAGCCTTCAAAGGCGTCCGCTTGGAAAATTCCGGAATATCCGGCCAGATGCGACTGCGGATGCTCGCCCCGGCGATTGCGCGAATAATAGAACATCGCCGCCGGCGGCCCGGCGCCGCCGAAGGGCTTGTCGTCGCGCACGTAGACCCAACATCGCCCGGTGTCGGTCTTGCCCTCGGCCAGAACGGGCACGGTGGTGTCGTCGCCATGCAACCGCTCGGCCGCCATCACATGCGCCTCGACCAGGCGCAGGACCGGCGCGAGCGCCGCGCAAACCGATCCCACCGCGTCCGCCATGGTCGACATCGCGATTGGCACGCCTTCCAGGGCGTAGCGTTCGGCCTGACGGTTCAAAGGCTGGTGCTGGCCGAACTTCTCGAACACGATCATCGCCAGGAGGCTCGGCCCCGCCCATCCCCGTGCAATGACGTGGAAGGGCGCGGGCGCCTGGGAGATCTTCTCGCAATCGCGGCACGTGAATTTCTCGCGCACCGTCTCGACCACCTTCCACTGACGGGGCTGCGACTCCAGCGTCCGCGTCACGTCCTCACCGAGCTTGCGCAGCCTTTTGCCACCGCAGCACTCGCACGCCGTCGGCGGCGCGATCACCACCCGTTCGCGCGGAAGATGGTCAGGGAACGTATTGCGCTCGGGACGTTTGCGCGTAAATCCGCGCACGTTGGTCGCCAGGGCGACGGCCTTTTCCGCCGCCAGTTCGTCTTCCGTGGCGCCGGCCTCCGCCTCTTCGAACGCCAGCGCCAACTGGTCGACCAGACGCTCCGAGCGCTCCGACTTTTGTCCGTAAATCTGGCGCTCCAGCTTGGCGATCCGCAGCTTCTGCTGCGCGATCAGCGCCAGATCTTCGGACGCCTTGGCCCTGGCGACGGCCAATTCCGCAGCGACTTCAACGGCGTTCGCACGCTCGACAATCAACGCCGCTTTCAGGGCGGCGATATCGTCAGGAAGGGCGTCACGAGCGGGGGCCATGCGACGCAGTGAATCATATATTTTGCGATTCGTGGCGCCCCAAAATGCGGCCGACTCCGAGTTTTTTTCACGCTCACCCAGCGCTCTTTGGCCGCCAGGTCAATTGTGGATTACGCCAATCAATTCCTTCAAGCATGTAGGCCATCTGCGCCGCCGAGATCGACAGAGCGCCATCGGATGCCGACGGCCAGATGAACTTTCCCCGGTCCAATCTTTTGGCGTAAAGAGACAGCCCGACGCCGTCATGCCAGAGAATCTTCGCCAGATCGCCGCGGCGCCCCCGGAAAATGTACAGATCGCCAGCGTGCGGATCACGTTGAAGCCCCTCCTGAACCTGAAGCGCGAGGCCTTGCATGCCGCGCCTCATGTCGGTGTGGCCTGTCGCGATCCAGACCCGGACGCCGCTTGGGATCGGAATCATCGCAGGCCCCGCAATGTCGCGGCAATCAAATCGGCGCACGCCGACGCGCTGATGCTGACCCGCGCGCCCCCGGGCAGATCCACGACGATTGCAGGCGCCAATTGAGGTGTCGGTTTGTCCGCCGGCGGCGGATCATGGGTGACAAGCGCGCGTAAAAACGGCGCGCCGCTCTCGCGCATGGCGTTCCGACGCCACGTGTAAATGAGGCCGGTCGAAACCTCGCGACGCCGCGCCACCGCGGCCACGATCGCGCCCGGAGCGAAGGCTTCCGCCAAAATCTCGCGCCGCTCGTCATCGGACCAGGAGCGGCGACGATCTGGACCTGTCAGCAAAATAGAATGGGCCATGAGCAACTCTTAGGCGCGCTCGTATCAGCGCTCGTAAGAGCGATCTCTCCGCCAAATCCGATCTCAACGGAAGGCGGCCGCCACCGAAGGGATACTGCGATTGCGGCGATGGTTCCGTTCGAATCTTTCCGGCCGAAGCTGAAGGCGGCGCTGATTAAAGGCGAGCTTCGCAGGAGCGAAGCGGAACGCAAGAGTTCGGCGGGACGCAAGCCTTGGGATGAAGTCGTGATCTTCAAGGCGCTGGTGTTGCAGGCGCTCTACAATCTCTCCGACGATCAGGCGGAATACCAGCTTCGTGATCGCTTCTCCTTCATGCGCTTTCTCGGCCTTGGCCTTGAAGACGCGGTTCCCGACGCCAAGACTTTGTGGCTCTATCGCGAGGCGCTGGCCAAGGCGGGCGCGGTGGAAGGGCTGTTCGATCTGTTTGACGGGTTCTTGAAGACCAAGGGCTATCTCGCCAGGGGCGGTCAGATCATCGACGCGACGATCGTGTCGGCGCCCAAGCAACACAATTCGCGCGAGGACAACGAGGCGATCAAGGAAGGCAAGACGCCGGAAGACTGGAAATCCAAGCCGGCCAAGAACCGCCAGAAGGACAAGGACGCGCGCTGGACGAAGAAGCATGAACGCTCGTATTTCGGTTACAAGAACCATATCGGCGTCGACCGCCGCCACAAATTGGTGCGCCGCTACGTGGTGAGCGACGCGAGCGTGCACGACAGTCAAAAGTTCGAAGACATTCTTGATTCGGATAACACGGCTTCGGATGTGTGGGCAGACAGTGCTTATCGCAGCGATGAGATCGAGGAAAAACTCGCCGAGCGCGGCCTGAAGAGCCGCATTCATCGCCGGGCCTATCGCAATCGCAAACTCAGCGAGGCGCAGACGGCCGCCAATACGACACGCTCGAAGGTGCGCGCCCGCGTCGAGCATGTATTTGGGGATCAAAAGAACGGCATGCGAGCCGAACTCGTGCGCACCATCGGCATCGTCCGCGCGCGGTGCAAAATCGGAATGACGAACCTCGTCTACAACATGCGCCGCTTCGTTTGTCTTGAAAGGATGGTGGCTGCGGCTGGCTGAACCGGCGCGCCACGCGTTGGGTCGTGTGAGCTGACCCGATCAAGCTGCTACCTGAGAAGCAGGTGGCGTCAGGCAGCCTCGCTGAGAGGCCAAGGACTGAACGATCTACCGCGCTGCGAACGCGAACGCCGGTCATCAGGCCAAAAGGGGCATATTTTTCGAGGTGCCCTTATCTCACTGTTCAAATTTGCGAGGCCAGCTCTAACAGCACGGTGCGTTGATCCCGTCTCGCGATTGTGGAGACCAGGCAGCCTGCAAGAATCGTCAGCGTTGCGCCCGAAGCCTGCCGCGCCAACAGCATCGGCAGGGTGAAGGCTCTGGTGGGAAAGGCGGCGCCATAAGCGGGCCAGGCGTGGATCGCTATGACATTGCCAGTCGCCTCCATCGCGCCAAAGAAGGCCAGCCCGGCAATCACCGCGCCGATCATCCGGGGTGTTACATTACTCATGCTTCCTCTTTCGTTGGAGCACGCGTGGCTTCGCTCAAAGCGTGATCGGGCGTGCGCCCGGCTCTCTTACCCAGCACAGCACAGCGGCAGGGATCACGGATCCAAGCCAAACGAGGTGATACCAAATCGGATATTGGGACCAAATGAGAGCGTGCCAGGGGATTGAAATAGCTAGCAAAGACACCCCGACCCACAGCCCAGCGTACCAATTGTTCCGCTCTATTCTTGATGCAAGCCACCCGGCGCCGATAGTCGCCGCTATGCCGACGATCAAACGCACGAAGAGCATCGGCAGGGTATATGCGCGGGTAGGAGCTGCTACCGCGTAGCCTAGCCAAATAGAGGAAGCGATCAAGTGGGCGATCGTCGTGGTTACGGCAAAGGCGGCCAGGCCGACGATGACAGACCAAACTGAGCGACTCACGTTCCTCTCCATGGTGTGCACCAAGATTTGGCGGCAAACTAGCTGATCTGCAAGCCTCCAAGATGCAGACCGTCGGCCGGCGCTGACGACGATGAACCACCCTCAATCTCAAGCCATCGTTCGGTAGATGGCGGCCGGACTCACGCCGTAGGAGCGAGCAAGGTCGGCGACGGATTCTCCGTCTTTGCGCCTTTGCCGCGCCTCCTGCTTCTGCGCCGCCGTCATTTTCGAGGGCCGCCCCATGTGCTGACCGCGCATTTTGGCGCGGGCGCGGCCTTCGCCTGTGCGCGTGCGGATCAAATCACGCTCCACGTCAGCCAAGCCGCCGAGCACGGCGATCATAAGCCGCCCCGTGCTGGTCGATGTGTCCGCCCACGGCTCCGCGAGACTGAGAAATTGCCCGCCCGCGTCGACAATTTTTTTCACGATCGCGAACAGTTCGAACGTCGATCGCGCCAGCCGGTCGATGCGCGTCACCACCACTTGATCGCCCGCCGCGATGGATTTGACGAGCTTGCCGAGTTCCTTGCGGTCGACTTTCGCGCCGGAAACCTTCTCGCGATAGATGCGCGAACACCCCGCCGCCTTGAGCTGGTCGAGTTGCGCTTCGAGGGTTTGCCCTACGGTCGAGACGCGGGCGTAACCAAGGCGTTTTGGGGCAGGACTATCGGACATATCTTTCGAGAAGCGTAAGCCTTTGCGGCGCAAGGATCAACGAAAATTCTCGAAAGTCTTGAATTATGCAATATTGACTTAAATTAGCCACCATATTATATGGTGGCTAATGGAAATGCTGGAACGAAAGCACCTCGCCTTGCTCGATGAAGCACAACGCCGAGGCAAACTCGAAACCGCTAACATCCGGCTGTGCTTTGAGTTACTGGCGCTTGCCTCCGCAATCAACCGCGATTGCGCCGCACGCCTCGCTCGACACCAACTATCCGAAGGAAAGTTCGTGCTGTTGTTCCTGCTGCATGATCTTCCCGAAGGACTTTCCCCATACGAGCTGGCCGAACGGGCAGGCGTCACGCGAGCGACGATTACCGGGCTTCTCGACGGGCTAGCGCGCGACGGCTTTCTTGCCCGTCATGGTGATATGGAAGATCGCCGCAAGGTCATCGTGCGTCTGACTGCGAAGGGACAGAAAGCAGCACGCGACCTGTTCAACGATCATACCCAATGGATCAACTCGCTTTTCTCTGGATTCAGCGCCCACGAACGACAGGTGCTCGACCGCTTGCTGCGGCACGCATGGCGAAACACTGATCTCGGAGCGAAAGAGGGAATGGCCAGCGAAGCGGGCGGCGTCCCCGCATGAACGCCACCTCGAAGCGCGCGAGTCAGCGCGTCAAAGACGTAGACCCCGCTCGCCTTGCCATGCTCAACGCAGGCGAAATCGAGGCCGCAACGTTGACCGAATGCCTCGCTATTGATTTCGCAGCTCTGATGCGCGTGGTCTTGCCGGAAGTGGGCGATGACGCAGCGACCATCATGGAGTGCGAAGCCAAAACCGGCATTTCCAAGCGCATGGCTCTAGCGGCTCGTCTGAGCTATGACCGCCTTGGCACCGGCGCCATAGACAATTTGCGGAAGCATCGCTCCGATACGTTACGGAGCTGGGCCTGCTTCATGATCGGTGCGACTAATGGCGTGACGCTCACGGATCGCCTTGCCGCGATCCGCCCCCTTGCTGATGATCATCATTTCGGAGTGCGGGAATGGTCATGGATCGCCGTGCGGCCACACCTTGCCGTCGATCTCAACGAGGCGATTGCAAATCTTGCCGGATGGACGACCGATCCCTCCGAACGGCTCCGGCGCTTCGCTAGCGAGGCAATCCGGCCACGCGGCGTGTGGTGCGCGCATATCGTGGCGCTGAAACAGCAGCCAGCAAAGGCGCTGCCGATTCTGGAACCCCTGCGAGCCGATCCCGCTCCATATGTGCAGGATTCCGTTGGCAACTGGCTGAATGACGCGGCCAAAGACCAACCAGAATGGGTCCGTGGCCTTTGCGCTCGCTGGACGGCGGAAAGCCCAAACCCTGCGACCTACCGAATTTGCAAACGTGCCCTCCGGTCAATCAATAGCAAGGACTGACGATCTCCAAAGGAAACACTGTATGGCGCACTATCTGGTAGAACTCTACACTCCAAAGCCCGCATGGGTGGCGCTCGATCAGAACGGTCGGCAGCGGTTCTTTGAGCTTATCAGCTCCGGCATGGCGGGCCTATCGGCTTTCGGCATCGAGGCCGTAGCTCTGGGCGAGATCGACGCGACCAAAATGCATGCGGCGCCCCAACAGTTTTTTGCAATCTGGCGTTTTCCCGACGAAGTGGCGTTGAACGCCCTTCTGTCCGGTATAGCGACGTCTGGATGGCATAACTATTTTGAGACGATCAATGCTGCGGGGACTGGAACCAATCTTCCTGGCCATCTCGTGCAACTCCTCGCCGCGAAAGGATAAATTAGCGAAACAGGATCTCTGCGAGACCTTCATCGAAATTGGTGATTTACGAATGGTCTAATTTGGCGCAGCGCAAGCCGCTGCGCAGGCTGATTCAGAACGGCACCGCGAGACCAATCATGACAGAAGCTCGGGATGGCAGGCTCTGCGAAATGGAGAAATGGATAAGTATTTGCGACGCCATCGCCGGCGAGCAGAGTCCATCGGACGCATCGCATGATATTTCTCATTGCCGCAGAGTATGGCGGCTTAGCCTGGCAATCATGGCTCGCGATGCGATCGAGGCAGACCTATTGGTTCTGATGGCGGCTGCCTACTTCCACGATATTCGCAATTATCCCAAAAACTCGTCCCTGCGGGAACTCACGTCGACCCATTCCGCGGACAGAGCTGTAGAGCTCCTGTCCTGCCATGGATTTCCCCCTGAGAAGACCGCAAAACTGCATCACGCGATCGCCGCGCACAGCTTTTCGGCGGGGATACCGCCGACGTCGAACGAAGCGCGCATCGTTCAGGACGCGGATCGCATCGAGGCCCTTGGCGCTATCGGATTGGCGCGCGCATTCGCCGTGGGCTCTACTTTGGGTGCGAATTTGTTCGACCCGGATGACCCCCTTGCCGAAAGCCGCTCCCTGAATGACCGTCGGTTCACCTTGGATCATTTTCAAACGAAACTATTTCATTTGCCCGACAAAATGAACACGCGGGCAGGCAGAGAAATTGCCGAACGGCGCGTCCTGGTTCTCAGGGACTTCGTTTCAAACTTGATGAATGAGCTGCATCTGGCGGATGTCGACTCCGCTGCCTGATCTGTCCAAGCCTATCGGCAAGATTATCCTGGTCGTATTCGGCCTTGAAATGTCCTGGCACGAAATGCTTTCGGGCGAGCGGCCTTCCTCGGCCAGCACCGTGTCGATGATCTTGGCGATCTCGGCCTTGGAGAAGCTGCGGCGATGGAGGGCGATGGAGGAAGCGGTGCACCAAAGATTGACACTGTCTACAGAGGCCGATGACCATCGACCCATCTGAAGACTCCAAAGGAGACGCCATGATACGAATCCGGGAGATCGATCATCTCGTGCTTCGCGTCGCAGATCTCGACGCGATGCTGAAATTCTATTGCGACGTGCTTGGCTGCGCGATCGAACGGCGAAACGACGCCCTCGGTATTGTGCAGCTCAGGGCAGGGCGTTCGCTGCTTGATCTCGCGCCAGTCGATGGCCAGCTCGGGCGCGCCGGCGGCGGCACGCCGGGAAGGGAAGGACGCAATCTCGATCACTTCTGCTTCCGGGTCGACCCTTTCGACGAGAGCAAGATCCGCAGCCACCTCGCAGCACATAACGTGGAGGCCGGCGAAACCACTTCACGCTATGGCGCGGAGGGCCAAGGACTGTCGATCTACATCAAGGATCCCGAAGGGAATGTCGTCGAACTAAAAGGGCCGGCAATCGGTTGACGATTGCTCTGCAAACAACGACAGTCCCATTTTCGGAAGCATTTCTCGCCGACCTAAAAGCCTCTTGACTGGCAAGGTTGGGCATGGCATGGCGAATTCATGGTCGACGTTGCGAACCATTCGCTGTTTTATTGGTGGCGCTCTTATCGATAGGAGCGGCGCGTCGTCATAAATTGACCATCGCCGCTGCGATTATGCCGGCATGGTCTTAACCCGCATTCCTAAATTCTTCCGTCCCGGCCTTATAGCAGCGGCTCTCCAACCGGAGAGCGCTATGAATCTGTCCAATTTCCCCACAATTGAAACCCAGCGTCTTCGCCTCACGCCATTGACTTGCGATGACGCCACCGCGTTGCAAGAGATAACGAATGATCCTGTAATTACAAATGCCGTTCACTTTCTGGCAAATCCGTTCACCTCGGATGACGCCGCTGCTCTTATCATCGGCGAAAAGGACGATCGCGACTGTTTTATCGGCGCTTGGGACCGCGATGACCTCGTACTCGTCGGCGTAATCGGCACGCATCTCCATGGCGAGAACGAGATCGAGATCGGCTATTGGATCAAGAGTTCTTTACATGGACTTGGTTTCGGATCGGAAGCCGCGATGGCGGTAATCGCGATGCTGCGCGGAACGTTTCCGACTCGCCACATAACAGCCGAGTGTCGCGTTGAGAATATTGCATCCTGGCGCCTCCTCGAAAAATTAGGCTTCCGTCCCAGCGGCGAAGCAGGACGGCGACCGGGTCGCCAACGCTTGATTCTCTACCTCGATCTCGCCGCCAATGACGCGGCGGATAGGGAGGGGTGAGTGCTATTGACCAACCAGTGCCGCCTCAAAACCCCTTCGGAATGCGATAATGGCGGCGATCGTCCGCCGACGTGAACTCCACCGCCTGGGCGTCGATCTCGACGCAGAGATGGGTCTTGCCCTTCTGATCCCGACATGTGTCGGTCGGGAAGCGCACGCCTTTGGCGTCGAGCGCGCGGCCTTTCTCCTCCATCTCTTCGACCGTCGCGGCGACGGCCCGGGCGCGTTCTTGAAGGCGCGCCAGCTCTTCCCGGGCGGCGGCTATCTCGGCGCGCTGCCAGCCGATCATCGCATAGCCGCCGGCGCCGGCGAGCATGAGGGCGCCGAGCGCCGTCGCGCCGATGAGCCCCAGGGCGCGCCAGGACAGTCGCTCGCGCGCCTCTATGAGCGACGCTTGCGCTTTGTCGATTGCGGCGAGGCTCGCCGTCAGCGTCGCCCGCACCGGCGCCGTGACGTTCTCGGCTGCGACGCCGACGACCGACGCCGCGTCTTTCAGCGCGGCGCGAACTTCTCCCGCCACGGCGGCCTTGCCGCCCGCGAACGCCTGCGGGCCGAGTTGTTCGACCTGTTTTGTGAAAGCGGCGATTTGGGTCGCCAATCGCTCCTCCTGCGCGCCGAGGCCGTTCGAACGCTCCTCGATCCCGACCAGCAACTGCGCCACGCTCTTTTGCAGCGAGAGCGTCTGCGCGACGATTGTCCTATGCGCCGTCTCGGCTTGTTTTTGCAACGTCTCGGCGTGGGTGATCGCCGCCCCGATCCGCGCCAGTTGCTCCTGCGCCTCCGTCATCGCTCGAAACTCTCCACAATCCATTGCTTCGCAATACCGCCGGCGCGGATACGCCGCCGCGAGCGCCGCTCCCTACATCTCCATGCCGTAGGACCGGCGCTGCCGTTGCCCGCGCTCCTGCTCCGCCTGACGTTCCTGTTCGGCTTTCCGCTGAGCTTCCGCCTCGGCCTTCTGGCGCGCTTCCTGCGCCACGCGCGCCGCCTCGATTTCCCGCGCCCGCGCCGCCTCATAGGCCGCGCGCGCCTCCGCCACGCCCCGCGCCGTTTGATAGGCTTGCCGGGCGGCGGCCACCGCCTCCCGCGTCCGCGCGTCGGCCGGCGCGGCCGGTTCTGCCCCGGCGCCCGGCCGTTCGCGCTCTTCCTTGCGCGCCAGAACCGACCGCGCCAACGCCAGCAACGGATCTTCCCGTGAAGACTCTGTCTCGCGCGCCTCCCTCGGCGCCCGCCTGGCGAGCGAGTCCTGCTCAGTCTGTCTGGCGGCGATCGCGTCCGGACGCGCGGGCGCCGGTCCGGGCGGCCTCCCCCCATTCTGTTCCGGCGCCGGGCGATCCCGGCGCCCCTTCTCCCGCCTGGCCTCCTTCTCGGCCCGTGCACGATCATCGTCGGACAGCGCCGCCCGCCCAAGCTCCTGAACCCTGCGCGGAACCTCGATCCGGCTCGCGATCCCGAGCTCCGCCGCGATCCCTCGCCGTTCGGCGTAATCCAGCGTCGTCTCCTTCGCTCCCGACCGCGACAGCCGCTCGCGCAAATCGCGCACGCCCTTGAATTCGTCGCGCCCGGCGTAAAGCATCGCGTCCTCGCGATGCCGCGTCATCGCCACATAGGTCAGGTGCCGGTCCATCCCCTCCGACGCCAGCACATAGGCGCGGTCGACCGTCGCCCCTTGCGATTTGTGAATCGTCGTCGCATAGCCGTGGTCGATCGCCGCATAGTCCGACATCGCGACCGAGACCTCCCGCCCCCGGCCCGGCCCCTCGGCGCTATCCAGCCGCGCCATGAGCCGCCCCTCGGAAACGCCCGTCACCTCCCCCAGCATGCCGTTCTTGACGCCAAGGTCGCGGTTG
>NZ_JAIVFP010000003.1 GCF_022760755.1 Candidatus Rhodoblastus alkanivorans | reverse complement strand
ATTTTGCCGTATTCGCTCTGGAAAGCCGTGCGCGCGGCGGCGAGCGCCTTCTCAAGTTCGAAGGCCGCACGCGCCGCAGCCAAACCTTGTTCCAGATCAGGTCCGGCGGAGGGCGGCGCCTGGCCGTTCTCGGCGGCTCGCCGTTCGAGGACGCTCCCCTCTGTCTCGACATCAAAAATCTCGATGCCGCGCCGCTCGGCGTAATCGAGCGTTGTTTCCTTCGCCTGGCTGCGGCCAAGACGCGCCGACAAAGCCGCAAGATCGGCGAACTCGTCGCGCCCGGCGTAAATCGCCGCCCCCTCGCGATGCCGCGTCATCGCCACATAGGTCAAATGCCGGTCCATCGTCTCCGAGGCCAGTACGAAGGAGCGGTCGACCGTCGCCCCCTGCGATTTGTGGATCGTCGTCGCATAGCCATGATCGACGGCAGCATAATCCGCCATGGAGACGGAGACGCGCCGCCCCTCCCCTTCTTTCCGGGAAGCAGGCTGATCCAGCCTCGCCGTCAGCCGCCCGTCCTCGACCGCCTCAACGGTCCCGATCATGCCGTTTTTCACGCCAAGATCGCGATTGTTTTCCAGAAAGATGATCCGGTCGCCCGGCGCGAATTTTCGTTCGCCGTCGTTGGTCGCATAGGACCGCTCGCCGACAAGCTCGCCCCGATCCTGACGGGCCTCGCGGATCGACGCATTCAGCCCAAAAACGTCGGCCCGCCGATGCGCCAGCACGATCCGCGACCCGGACGGCCGCGCCGCCATGTCGCTGAGCACATCGCGCACGATCTCAGCCCCGGCTTCCTCCCGCGTCTCGGCCAGCCGCACGCCCCCGCGCTGCGCATAGGCGGAAATCCCCTCGGCCGTCCCATGGCGGGCAAAAGCCTGCGAGGCCGCGCGCTGCCACTCCACCCCTTGCCGGCGCACGCCCTCAAGCTCGACAAAGCCGACGCGCTCCGCCACCGCCCGGAACGCCGCCCCGGCGTTGATCGGCTGCAACTGTTCCGGGTCGCCGACCAAAACCAGCTTTGCCCCTGCCGCCTCCGCCGCGCCAACAAACGCCGCCAATTGCTTTGACGAAACCATGCCGGCCTCGTCGATCACCAGCACGTCGCGCGGCCCCAAGACCTGGCGCCCATTGGTCCAGCCATGCTCCCACGACGCCAGCGTGCGCGAGGCAATGCCGGAAGATTCCTCCAGCCCTTCGGCCGCCTTGCCGGATAGAGCCGCGCCATGCACGACAAACCCCTGAGCCTCCCATGCCTCGCGCGCGGCGGAAAGCATGGTGGACTTGCCCGCCCCGGCCAGACCGACGACGGCGGCGACGCGCTGGCCCCTGGTGACATGCCGCACCGCCTCGCGCTGTTCCTCCGCCAGAAACGGCCGCGCCGCCAAAGCCGCTTCGACGCGCTGCTCGTCGACGCCAAAACCGGAAGCCGCCGCCATCCGGTCGGCGCTCTCCGCCATGCCGCGTTCGACCGAAACCATCTCGCGCGTCGAATAGCGCGCCCCCAAAAGAGTCCGCCCAAAGGAATCTTTCTGCTCGGTCTGCAATTCGACAAGGGCGGGCGAGGCCATCACTTTCGAAAACGCCGCCTGGAACGCCTCCGCGTCGTCGATGTAACGATGCAGCGTCCGCGCCACGTCGCGCCGGTCGAACACGCTCTTTTCGCCGGTCAGGATCGAAAGCACCTGTTCCGGCTTTTCGCGGATCAGCTCGGCGTTTCGCCGCGCGCTCTCCGGATCAAGCCGCCGTTGTGAAACCTCCTTGCCGCGCCGCTCCATCTGCGTGGCGTGAACGCCCATGTGCAACGTCGGCTCGATCTCAATGCCGCGCTCGGCATGCGAGCGGCTGTCAACCTTTTGCTCAAGCCCCGCGCGAAAAAGATGCACATTGGCCGCCTGCTCCCAAGCCTGGCGAATGTCGACCAGCTGAACCTGCGTCAAAGCCAGGCCCTGCCCCGCAAGCCATTTGTTTTCTCGCTCAAGATTCGTCTTGTCGCCAAGCCCGTCCGGGGTCAGAGCCCTCGTCGTCATCATCAGATGCGCGTGAAAATTCCGCTCGTCCGTCTCGCCATGTGGTGCATGGATGGCGAAATCCACCGCCGTCCCGTGCCTGTCCGCCAGCCCCTGCGCAAATTCGCGGGTCAATGCCAGCCGCTGCCCGGCGGACAATTCATGCGGCAGCGCGATCTCGAATTCACGGGCGACGCGCGCATCTTTCCTTTTCTCGGAATCTTCTGCCGCATTCCACAGGGCCGAACGATCCAAAGCCCATTCCGCGCCGGATCCGGACGCAATGACGATCTCCGCATGTTCAACGCCACGCCGCCGCGTAAAATCATGCGTCATCCCGTCGCGCTCATTGGTCAGGCTCTCGCCAGCGCGATAGGCGGCGGCGGCGACGGAGCTGCGCCCGGACGCCCGGCCGATCGGCTTCATGCTGAGGTGGTAGATCGCCAAGAACGGGCTTTCGAGGAGGCGGGAGCGACGAGGAGGATGCAAATCAGGCTGGAACGAAGCAGCAGGATAGCAGCGCCAGAGTTGCGCAGCAACTCGTAAGTGCGCCCTTCACTTCGTTCGGGTTTACCTCTCCCCTTGCTCAATGTCAAGCTTCTACGCTATAGAGGCTGCTGGATGATCGGCCAGAAGGAGAGCGGACTTTGATTCATCCAGACGACAAACACGCTTTGGACGATTGGCCGATTTACGGGCCGCGTGATGTGGACATTTCCCTTCTGGTCGAGATGATCGCCGCGAAGGGAGTTCGGCTTTCCGTGATCGAGGATCGGATCAAGTCCATGCTCGCCGATTGGCTCAAAGAGATTGCAAAAAAGGATTTGAAGGACGCATCCCATGACTGAAACCGCCCTCGCAAAGGCGCAACGGAAATTCGAGCAGGCCAAGGCCGCGCTCGACGCCATCAAGGCCCGCGACGCCGCTGCCGATAGAAAAAAAGATACGAGGCGGAAAATCGTCCTCGGCGGAGCACTGCTTGAACTCGCCAGGACCGACAAGGACGCCGCCGCCCTGGTCGCGAAATTGATCGCCGGACTTGTTCGCGACCACGACAAAAAGCTGTTCGAGAAAATCGCCGATGCGCCGGTCGAAATTCCGCCGGCGCTGGTGGCGGAAAAGGTCGGGCCGCAAACGCCCGTCGCCTGAACGCCTGCGTTCAATCCGCGCTGAAATCGTGGTGCGGGTCGCCGGCGGCAAGAACGGAAATCTCGGCGTGGGTGGCCAGATCAATCAGCATATCGAGGCTGAATTTGTCGATCTTGCTCCGCAGAAGATCGTTGAGCTGGAGCTGCGTCACGCCAAGCCGCCGCGCGGCCTCGGCCTGCGCGACCTCCCAGCTTTTGACCTTCTGTTGAAGGCCGATGAGCAGGTTTGACCGCAGGGCCAGATTCGCCGCTTCATCCTGGGGTCATCGCAGAATCTTCCCAAAATCCTACGCTAAGCCGCGTCGAGGAATGCTGAGCGCGGGTCTCGGAGGGGGCGGAAGCCGTTTTGCAGGGGCTCCGTCGGCCAGACGTAATCGCCGTTGAAGGCGATGTGCTCCCAGCCGAGCGGGGCGACGTGGGCCAGCAGATCGTCGCTGACGGCCTCGCCCCGGGAGCGCAACTCGTCGACGGCGCGGCCGAGATAGACGGTGTTCCAGAGGATCACGGCGGCGACGGCGAGATTTAGGCCGGACGCCCGGTATTTCTGATTTTCGAAGGTGCGGTCGCGGATTTCGCCGAGGCGATGAAAGAACACCGCCCTGGCGAGGGCGTTGCGCGCCTCGCCCTTGTTGAGGCCGGCGTTCGCCCGCCGCCGCAGCGCCGGATCGCTGATCCAGTCGAGGGTGAAGAGGGTGCGCTCCAGGCGCCCGATCTCCCGGAGCGTTTTCGCCAGCGCATTCTGTTTGGGATAGGCCGCGAGCCGCCGCATCAAGACCGACGGCGCGACGGTTCCGGCCTTGATCGACGCCGCGAGGCGCAAGGTTTCGTCCCAGTTCTCGCCGATGACCCTGAAATCCACGGTTCCGCCGATCATCGGGGTCAGCGCGGCGTAGGCCGCGCGGGCGTCAGCGACATAGAGGCGGCGGTCGGCGAGATCGCGGATGCGCGGCGCGAACCGAAACCCGGTGAGATGGCACAGGCCGAACACATGATCGATCGCGCCGGCCGTGTCGGTGTAATGCTCGCGGATGTCGAGCGAACATTCGTGATGCAGCAGGCCGTCGAGAATATGCGCGGCCTCGCTAGCGTTGGCGGCGATGACCCTGGTGTGGAACGGCGCATAGCGGTCGGAGACATGCGTGTAGAATTTCACGCCCGGTTCCGAGCCGTATTTGGCGTTGTAATCGGCGCGGGCCTCGCCATGCCCGCCGGCCCTGAAGAATTGGCCGTCGGAGGACGACGTGTCGCCGTCGCCCCAGATTTTCGTGAACGGCTGCGCATGGATGGTGTCGACCAGACAGGCCAGCGCCGCCTGATAGGTTTCGTCGCGGACATGCCATTCCGCGATCCAGAGCAGCTTCGAATGGCTGAACACCTTGGAGCTGTGGGCCATTCGGGCGAGTCCGAGATTGGTGGCGTCGGCGAGTAGAGCCGTCATCAACGCCCGGCTGTCTTCGGGCGGCGCGCCCGTGCGCAGATGGCTGAACCGCTCGGCGAAACCGGTCCAGCCATGCACTTCGGCGAGAAGCTCGGTGACGCGCAAGCGCGGCAACATGGCGTAGAGCCGCCGTGCGACGCGATCGGTCGCGTCGGTTTCGTCCTTGCGGATCGGGCTGATCGAAAGCCCCTCTTCGGTGAGCGTCGCCTCGGGCAGCTCGCCGGCCGCCGCCAGCGCGTCGATTTCCCGGAGCCGGGAGTGGAGGAGACCGATGCGTTCGGCGCGCCAGTCGTCGAAGCGATCGGCGACGGCGAGGCCTAATTCGTCGCCTTGGCGCCGCGTCGCGAATGTGTCGGGCGGCAGGAGAAAATCGTCGAAAGCGCGGTACGCGCGGCTGCCTTCGACCCAGATATCGCCCGAGCGCAGGCGATCGCGCAGCGTTGTCATGACCGCGACCTCGTAGGTCCGGCGATCGGCGGCGGCGCCGACGCCGACGCCGACGAGCTTGCGCCACGCCGGTTTCAGAAACGCCGTCGGAGCGCGCGGCGGCAGATTTCTCGCGCCGGTCGCATGGAGCCCGCGCAACACGTCGAGCGCCGCAAGCAAAGGATCCCCCGGTTTCCAGGAGCGGAAGACGAAGGCGCCGAGGAGGATCGAAACCATGCGTCGCACCGTCGGATAGCGCTCGACGATCTCGCTCAGATTGTCGTCGCGCGAATCCGCGACCGTCTTGTCGGCCTCGGCGACCAGAGTTTTCAGGCGTTCCCAGCCTATCGCGCGCTCCACCGCCGCGACCTGGTCCACTCCGGACGCTTTGGCGGCCAACATGGCTTTCGCCATGCCGATCAGGGCTCGCGTCGACGCGTCGAGCGTCTTCGCCCGATCGACGACGTTCTCTTTGTGCACGCGATCGGCGCGGCGGAATACGCCGCCGAGCATTTTGTCGAACATGCTGATGGCGGCGTCCGTGAGGACCGCCTCCATTTCGCGCGCGAACACGACCAGCGTCGCCAATCGGCGCGGCGCATCGAAGCGTGAAAGATGCTGCGCGCTGAGAATGACCGTTTCCCGGGCGAGCGCCGCATAGCGCGCCTGGTGAATTCGTTGCTCGCGATCTTGTCCGACGCCGAGTTTTCGAACGGCGTGCAGGCGTTCGATTATTCCGGCCAGATTCCGCAGGGTCGGCGCTTCCGGCCATTCGCGCAGCCACGCGAGCGGCGTTCGATCCCGCTCGTCGTCGACGGCGATCAGCGCCTCCAGTCCGGCAATCGTCTCTTGCGCCAAACCTTCGACGAGATTCTTGTGCGCGCGTTTTCGCGCGCGAGCGCGGGCGGCCAAGGCAATTCGTTCAAATATTGTCGGCGCCGGCAGCAAAATGCTCCGGCTTCGAATATGTTCGATCATCGCGGCGACGATCTCATCGCCGCGATCCGTGCCGATTGCCTCGGCGAGAGCGATCTCCGCTACAGCGCGGTAGTCCTCACGTCTGAAAGAGCGCACCCCGAGATGCGCCTGAAGTTCGCCGAGATGCTCCCAGCGGGTTTCGCTACGCCGCGCGTATGCGGCGAACGATGTTGGTTCGCTCCCGATCTGCGACGCGACGAAAGAAAGCATGTTAGGCGGCGGACTTTCTTCGGCGCCAAGGGCGCGGCCAGGGAACCTCAAATAGGCAAGGTGAACAGCGAACCCCAGCCGATTCGCGTCGCGGCGGCGTCGCCGAATCAGCGCCAGGTCCGCGACTGAGTATGTGTAGTGCCGGACAATCGCCATCGGCTCCGTCGGCGGGTCGAACAGCGCCGCGCGAGATTGCGGCGAGAGGATTTCGTGTTTCTTCATGGCGCTCTCTCGTCGCGCAAACGACCGTTTGCGCGACCGCTCGGCGCGTCACGACAATTCAATAGCTTGCGCTACGCGCAATTCTGTTGCCAAATACTGGTGATTGGCAACAGAAAAAAGTAACGCCCATGCTTCTCGGCTACGCGCGCGTCTCCAAATCAGACGATCAGGACACCGCTCCGCAAATTCGCGCGCTCAAAGACGCGGAATGCGTCAAGGTGTTCGAGGAAACGGCGTCCGGCGGACGGTGGGATCGGCCCGAGCTGCATCGGCTGCTCGACCAACTGCGCCCCGGCGACACCCTCGTCGTTTGGAAACTCGACCGCCTGTCCCGCTCGCTCAAGGACCTGCTCGCCATCCTCGAACGGGTCGACGCCGCCGGCGCGAAATTCCGATCGTTGACCGAGGCGATCGACACATCCGGCCCGGCCGGCCGCATGTTGATGCAGATGCTCGGCTCCTTCGCTGAATTCGAACGGGCGATGATCCGAGAGCGCACGCGCGCCGGCTTGCGCGAGGCGAGAGCCAAGGGCCGCGTCCCCGGCCGCAAACCCAAAATAACGGCCGAACAGCAAAAGGAGATCGTCGAAGCCGTGGCGTCCGGCCGCAAGACCGCCGCCGAAATCGCCCGCCTGTTCAAAATCCATCGCGCGACCGTGTCGAGGTTCGTTTCTCAAGCTCGCGCCGGGGTTTGAAACGGGATCAAATCCTTAGCGTAGGATTTTGGGAAGATTCTGCGATGACCCCATCCTGGCTGTCGGTCAGCGCGTCCCAGACGTTGGCGTAGTCCTGATGTTTCACGGTTCGGCCCTCTTTCCGATCAGGAGCCGCGCGAATTCGTCAAAGCACAAATCGCGCGTCCACCTCTGCGAAGGGAGCGATAACTTGGTCAGCGGATCGGGATAAGAGGCCAAGCTTGGTGAGTTCCCGAACATCCTGGTGAACGTTCTTGTAGTCGCGGTGCAAATCCGCGGCCAAAGCCTTGATATTCGCAACCGGATGATGACGGACATAGCGCAGCAGGTCCAGCCGTTTAGGCGTCAAAGCCGCGAGCAGGCTTTCCAGATCCAGAAATGTCAGATTGGTTTCGTTCACGTCCTCGCCGCGTTCAGCGCGGCGCCATGCGTCGATAAAGCGCTGCCCCATGTCCTTGGCGTCGCCAATGTGGATGCGGATATTGTCGCTCATGTTTCACCTCGCAGCGCTTTCACATCGGACAGGAAAGCCTCGACCAGGGCCTCGGGCGTCGTGAAAAGATAGGCTTCCTCGCGGTTCTCAATATGGCGATGATCGCCCTTGCCGCGTTCATTGTCGTAGCCGACCAAGCGCAAGCCGGCGCGACCGTAAAACAGTCGGTATTTAAGACGATGCGCGCTTCCTTTGACCGGCTCTCGAACAGACCAGATGACCATTTCGAGAATGGCCCCGTCGGGATAATCGATCCGATCGTAAAAAATGCGCGTGGCCGTCATATGGTGTTTAATACCATAATCGGTAATATGGTGTCCAGAGCCATAGAGCCGATGACCCCTATAGCGGAAAAAGTGGAATCGCCAATGCCCGTCGCCTGAACGCTAGCGTTCAATCTGCGACAAGCTTGGCAGAACCGAAGCGATTCAAAAGGAGCAAGACCCCGCGCTCGGAAGGCGGCGGGCCTATCAACGCGACTTGTGGTGCGTCATCTGCTCGACGTAGGACCGCAGCACGGCATTTATTTTGGTCTGGTAGCCCCGTCCCTCGCGCCGGAAAAATTCCAGCACGTCGCGGTCAACACGCATGTTGAGAACAGCCTTCGGCTGAGGCATCTCAACCGAAGCCTTTGACCAATCGGCGACCAAACCCGCCTCGTCGGGATCGGCGGCGATCGAGGCTTCAAGCTCCGCGTCTGTCATGGCGGCCGCGCGCGCCCAATCGCTCTTGCTTTCGCCACGCGCCTGCATGGCGCGCAGCTCTTCAGCCGTGTAGCTGACGATATGCTCTTTCTTCGCCATGACGCGCCCTCCTGAATGAAATAATCCGCCGTGCGTCGCCACGCCAGGTCCAAACGACAGTGTAGAATTTGCCGTCGTCCATGATGGTCGTGGAAACGAGCCGGTCTTCAAATGGGTAAGTTGATGGCGCTGTGATCACGGCGCGCCCGTCAAACACCATCACGGCATCAATGAAATCGAGATTTCGACCCTCGAGATTTTTCTGCCGCTTAACTTCATCCCACTCGAACATCGTGTATATACAATCTGTCTACAAGCGTCAACAACACTCACGTGGCAATCATTTTTTCATGCTGGCATGGAAGCATGCCAGCATGAAATCACTTATGGTTTGATCCGCTTCAAGCGCAGCGCGTTTGATCGCCTTGGCGTCATTGGCAGAAATCCGAATTTGTAGTGGCACCTGGGGAGCCTTTGGCAATTTTGCGGCTTTGATTGGCGGCTCGACCTTGGCAGGAGTTTGAGCCGCGCGCGGCTGAGCGACCGGGGCAGCTAGGGCTTCGTCGGATAGAACTAGAGCTTTAGCCATGCTTTTTCACCCCTTTCAGCGCTTGCATGTTTTCATGTAAGCATGATTTTATGTTGGTCCACAAAGCCGCAATCTCCTGGGCGGCAAGACCTTTTGGCTCCGCTTCAGTGACGGTCTGTCCTTTGGCATAAGGGGATTTGTAGCCGGTGCGGTCGGCGACGAAAGTTTCGGCCACCTGCCCATGCTTGGACAGGATCGCGGCGGCCTGAGCGGTTATGAGCGTGTTG
Source organism: Candidatus Rhodoblastus alkanivorans (assembly GCF_022760755.1). NCBI lineage: Bacteria > Pseudomonadati > Pseudomonadota > Alphaproteobacteria > Hyphomicrobiales > Rhodoblastaceae > Rhodoblastus > Candidatus Rhodoblastus alkanivorans. Next base: position 18,982 of record NZ_JAIVFP010000003.1, on the reverse strand, counting down.
GGCTTTACACGGGTGAGTACGAAAACGAAGGGAACCAACCCTTGCTTAAGAGCCTGAACTGTCACTGGCGCGGCGGTCAGATCGTCTTCGCTCGGTTGAACTGGGAAAACTGCGAGATCAGCCAACTTGAAAAGTTCGGCGGCTATTTCCAAACGCCCCGATGCGGTGTCGATGATGCAAATAGCAGCGCCCGCGCCTCGGAGAAGCTCCAAGCCCTTTTCCAGCCCGACAAAGGGCACTTCAACGAGGGCTGGCGTCTCCGACTCCCGTTTCATGTGCCATGCAGTTAACGTCCCCTGAGGGTCCGTATCGATCAAAAAAACCGGGCCGTCGCCAGCTCGTTCGGCTTCAACGGCTAAATGCTTGCAAAGCATCGTTTTGCCGCTGCCGCCCTTTTGGGAATTGATGACGATTGTTTTCATGATTTCATGCTCCCATGCTTTTATCAAAACATGCAAACATTAAACAAATGACAACATGGAATCATGACAGCATCCAAGCATGTAATTATGCCTGCATGTTATCATGATTACATGCAAAAGATGCCTACTCCGAGCCATCGGAAATCGTCGTTCCTGCGGTTCGTTGTGAAGTGACTTATTCTGGCCATTTCCCGGCTGGCCAATCCCGCGCCGTATGGATTACGCGCAGAATCGACACGGTTTCTCGGTCGGCCTTGGCTGCAATAGCATAGGCGATGATGTAGGGCAGGCCAGTGACGACCTTTTCATAGGCGCCAGTCACACGCCCAGGTCGCCCGGTCGGCGTCTCTCCAAGCGCTGAGCCTGTCTCACGGAGACGATCGGCGATTCGACGCGCCGCACCCGGGTTATCGGCCGCGATACAGGCAATCTGCCGCTTGAGGTCATCGAGCGCGTCGCGCGACCACTGCACCGGCCGCGTCACGCCTTCCGGCTTTGGGCCGCGTCAATGACGGCGTAGACCTCGGCCATGGCGTCGTCATGCGAAACGACGCGGCCAGCCTCGACGTCGGCCATGCCGCGCTGGATACCTTCGATAATTTCAAGCTCGCGCTCGACATAGGCGGAAACCGCCTCGGCAGCGAGGTAGGATTTGCTGCGCCTGGTGCCGTGCGCCAGCCGACTGAGCTTTTCTTTGATTTCAGAGCTGACGCGAATGGTCATGGTTGTGCTTGTGGTCATAATGACAGCCTTGTATTTATTTGTGTACAAATTAGCACACTTGCCAGCAAAGTCACGCCGCTGGCACCCCTTCTTTTATCGAAAAGCCTCTTGCGACCTTTCCGCTAATGAATAGAGGCCGGATTTGGCGCGATGGTGCAGCGCCGGCCCGCCTATACGCGGGCCGGAACCACCGCAGGACCGCGTAAGCGGTCCGATTAGCGGTGTCCGATTTCCTTTTCGCTCTTAGATAAGAAATTAGATGGGGATTCAGTCTGTCTGGCGGACTCACGCTGTTTCATTGCTTTTCCCAGGTTTGCGAGGGCTCTGCCAAGCGGGTTGTCACCGATCGTGAATAAGGGCAGTTCGTCAAGCGGAAGGCTGTCCTGGTGCGCCTTGATCTCCTCCGCATGCTGCTCCTGGGCGTGGCTATGATCGTCGGGCGGGGGAGGGGCCATGCCAAGGCGTCCGAGAAGCTGCTGCGCCCGCGCCGGCAGCGACAGCCGATAGGCGTTGCTCGTCTGCTGGACCTGTGGGCCGACTCCCTCGTTGCCGGTCGGCACGTAGCGCCGCAGCCAATCGAGGAAGCCATGGGCGCGAAGGGCCTTCAACGCCCGCACGATCGCGTCCCGCGACCGCTTCAGATGCCGCATGAGGGTTTCGATCGATGGCTCAAGCCGCCCCGTCCTGAAATCCACCATGTTGGCGAACAACTCGACCAGCTCGATCGCTACGGCCCCCAGCGGTCCGCTGCGTGATCCTGGCTGGCGTCCCGCCAACTCGTAGCGCTTCACCGCCAAAAGGATCTTCTGCACGTCCTGGCGCGAGGTGCGCCGCCAGAACACGCCTTCGCATTTTCCGGCCGCGCGCGATTGCCGGCGCACGGGTGTGCGCTCCCGTTCGGCCTGCGCTCCATTGAACGCGGCCGCCAATGATCCAAACATTTCGTCCTCCGTCGTTCGGAGGGCATGCTGTGAATGACGGGGATAGCTTCGCCGCTCCCACAAGACTCACTCTTGCGGGTTGGGCTCTGCTCGACTATGTTGGAGGCCTTGCTTAGGGGCGGTCCAACAAAGCCGTTTCCGACTATCCAAAGCGCCTAGCCGTTCCACCGGCTGGGCGCTTTTATTTTATGCCCTCGTGTGCTTCTCGATCAGCAACCTCAAAGCTTCCTCGATAATCGGCGCGCGCGATGACGCGCCCCGTTCTTCCTTAATCTGATCAATACGCGCGACCAGATCGCCCGGAAGGTATGTGTTCACCGCGACACGCCCGGCTGCGAGTTGCCGCGCCCGATGCGCTGCGACTTTCTCTTTAACAGGGGTGACGTGGCGACTCATAAGGTTAGTGGTAACACTGATTTTGCTGATTCTGCAATACCCCGCATATAACCGGTTCAAAGCACGCGTTTTGGTCTGCGCTTTTCGAGCTTGACGCCCGCTCAGGGCCATTTTTGCGCGCCATGCAGGACGCGGATGATCTCGACCCGCGCCGGCTTTCGCCGCACCTGGTAGATGATGACGAGCGGAGTTCGCGGAATAACCAGCTCGCGCGTTCCACGCCAGCGGCCGGCGCGGCCGGCCTTCGGGTGATCGCTCAGCAGCACGTCGGCGCCCTGGCGGATAGCGAGCGCCATCGTGAGGGCGCCGCTCGGGCTTTCAAGCTCGATGCGATCGAGTATCGCGTCGAGCGTCGCTTCGGCTTGCCGGAGCCAGACGACGGGAACGCTCAAGCGCCACGCGTCTTCAAGCGGGCGATGCGCGCGTCAAGGCGCCCCATGACATCCTCGTGCGGAATCCATTCGGCGTTGGGATCGTCGGCTTCGCCAAGACCCTTTTCGACCTGTTCGCGAAACCAGCGGTCGTGCGCGGCGGCTTCGTTTTTCGCCTTCATGCGGGCGGCCTGATCGGGCCGGCTGACGCCGCCGGCGCCCGGCTCGTGGTCCTGGGCGTCCACCTCGAAGCGGACGACGCCGAGTTCCTCGCGCACAAAGGCGGCGGCGGTGGCGAGATTGCGCCACAGGCGCGGCTTGCGCGCGCGTTGCGCCGCGACCGCGCGCTCCAGGCCGCCGTAGCGCACGAGCACGGCCCAGCCGCCCGGCTGGCCCAGAACGGTCGCGCCCCGGATCGCCTGAGCCTCGACGAGGCTTTGCACGGCCTTGCCGTCGATGATTTCCGGCTGTGAGATCGAATGCGCCATTACCCTGCCATCTCCTCTTAATGAGGTCATGCATGATTATTGAGTAAGGCTGCGTGAAAGTCCAGCTGCGCCTGCGGCTTTGGTTCCATAAAATCCGTTCCGCGCGACACGGACACGGCGGCGGACGGATTCTCGAAACTCACGAATTTCGAGAAAGGCGACCCTCGATTTTCAACAGTTTTGCTCGCCGGTCTTGGGGCTAAAAATCGGCGGAGTTTTAGAGACGCCGCGTCGACCGCAATCGGCGGATAGCGGAAGAACGCCGAAGTCGCCGGCAAAGACAAGAATGTGCGGATTCCGGTCCTTGGCCGAAGGGACGAAACAGATCGAACAGCGGCCCGTGTGTGGAACGACGCGGCGCCTGCGTTATATTAATTTGGGAGATTTCATAGCATGGCGTTGGGCCCTCCGCGCCCGATCGGCCTCCCTGTATTTCCGATTTCGAAACTTGGGCGCCCCGACGAGTTGACGGCCTGCCATCTCGGCGCGAACGTACAGCGCGAGGGGAACCACGACTAAATGTTAATGATTTACGAAGTAGCTTATTGATGTGCGCCAAAAGCATTGGAGGCCACAATGCAAGGTTATGGACTGCAAAAGGCTTATCTTGTCGTTTTCCTCTCGTTTCTGGCGATCGCGTTAAGTGCGATTTGTATCGTCGGTACCGCAGCTGCGTTTTTCGATATTCGCCCGACGATTGTCGGACTGGCCTTATTCATCGTAATCATTGTTGTCGCTGGCCTGATTGTTAGGACGATTGCCGGCATCCTGCTTTTCGAGCACGCAGGCGCAGCTGATTTTCAGGTCTATTGCGGGACACAAAATCCGAATATCGCTTTTTCAGGGCCGACGACGGCGTCATGGCCGTTTGCGAAATTGACCGCCACAAAGACGATTCTTCGGCTCCAATCCCCGTGGGGCGATTTCCACTGGACGAATGATGGGGCGTCGCCCAACATCCGGCGCCCACAATTCCCGATGGGCAATTTCACGATTCTCAATACCGGCGTCGGGCCGACTGCGCCGGTGAGCTTCAGTGTTTTGCCTTGGCGAATCAAGTCAGTCGAAAATGCGCTTCGCTCTCTTGAGTATAAAGTCAGCCTTCAGCCTACGCGAGTACCGAAAACATCGAATCGAACCTATTTCCTTATCCTTTGGCTAGCGGGCTCGGGTTTTATGGTCTTCGGCCCGCCGAGCGTCGGAGCGCAGTTCTTGTCGGCACGAGGGATTTCGCTACACCCTGCCCGCATAAAAGCTGATGTTTCGTCGAAAAATTGCGCGCAGAAAAACCAGGTAACGTACCGGTTCGAAATTGAGGGCGTCGTGCGTCAAGTTGAGCGCTTCGGGAGCGTTGGATGCCCGGCGCTGAACGTCGATGATGCCATCGATATCACGTATGATCGCCAAAATCCGGATTGGAACGCTTGGACCAACGATCCGAATGCTGATTACAGCCGCGCTCTTGGCAATTTACTGGTCGCAGGTTTCGGTTTTCCAGCCTTAATTGCGTACGCCCTCATCAAGAAGTTTCGACCCAAGGATTAAATGGAATTGCGCCGCTGGCTTACGGAGGCTTGGCTTACCGGCCAATAATGACCGCTTCGCGCTGTTGAGGGAACATTCACGAACATAAGGGGCGGTCTCTTTAGGGTCGTCATGAGACGGCCGCCAATCCGACCGGGAAAGTCGCGTTCGAGCCGAGGACGGGCGTTCCCGCCGCACCCTCAAACCTCACGCCGTCGCTCGGTAGATCGCGGCGGGGCTGACGCCGTAGGAACGGGCGAGGTCGGCGACGGATTCGCCGTCTTTCCGTCTGCGCCGCGCTTCCTGCTTCTGCGCTGCCGTCATTTTCGCCGGTCGCCCCATGTGCTGGCCGCGCAATTTGGCGCGGGCGCGGCCTTCGCCGGTGCGTGTGCGGATTAAATCGCGCTCCACGTCCGCCAGGCCGCCGAGCACGGCGATCATGAGCCTGCCGGTGCTGGTCGATGTGTCCGCCCACGGTTCGGCAAGGCTGAGAAATTGCCCGCCCGCGTCGATGATCTTTTTGACGATGGCGAAGAGCTCGAACACGGATCGCGCCAAACGGTCGATGCGCGTAACCACCACCTGGTCGCCCGCCGCGATGGCTTTCAGGAGTTTGCCAAGTTCCTTACGATCAACCTTCGCGCCGGAGACCTTCTCGCGATAGAGACGCGAACACCCAGCCGCCTTGAGCTGGTCGAGTTGCGCTTCAAGGGTTTGCCCGAGGGTCGAGACGCGGGCGTAACCGAGGCGGTTTGGAGCTAGACTATCGGACATATCTTTCGAGCGCCGTAAGCCCTTGCGGCGCAACGGTCAACGAAACTTCTCGAAAGTCTTGATTTTTGGTGCGCCGGTCCAAACCGGCAAGGAGTAGACGGTGCAAGTCCGTTGCAATGAGGGAGTAGCGATCCGCATTGACCCCGAGTCATGCGTCTGTATCCGCGAGGATGCCGATGAAGCGTTGACAGGGGAGCGCATAGGCCAGCCATTGAGCCGCGAAAGCTTGATATTTCCGGAGGCCGACGTGGTCATAATCACGGAAGGCAACATGGGGAGCGCGATATCGCGAGCGCTTTTCCACTCCGGCGTGGTCGAAGACCCTGGCATGTGTGGAAGCTCTTTGCGCGGGAACCGGGAGGCCTCGGGTTTGACCGGCGGTTGGACGCCGCCGGTCCGCGTCGGGAAGGCGAGGAGCCGTAGCCGATGATGCACGAACGCGAGGAGTCTGACTCCGTCGTAGTAGCAGCGAAGCCGACGAACAAGGCGGAGAAATCCGTCGCGGAGCCGGTGGAGCCAAGGACGGGGACCGAGGGGAACGCCGACCAGCAAAGCACGCGCCGGGCTCAGGACCGGGCGAGCGTGTCACAGGCGCTGGGACGCGTACGACAAGCAGCAAGGCAAAGGAAAAAGGAGCGGTTCACGTCGCTCTTGCACCATGTCGATTCCGCCATGTTGAGAACGGCGTTTTACGCGATCAAGCGCGACGCCGCGCCTGGCGTGGACGGCATGACATGGGAGACCTACGAACGGGACCTCGATCGAAGGATCGAAGACCTATGCGCGCGGGTCAAAACAGGAGCGTACCGGGCGCAGCCATCCCGCCGGAGCTACATTCCGAAGGAAGATGGAAGCAAGCGCCCGCTCGCGGTCGCGGCTCTCGAAGACAAAATCGTCCAGAGAGCTGTAGCGGCATTGCTAAGCGCGATCCACGAGGAAGATTTCCTCGGGTTCTCGTACGGGTTCCGACCCAAACGCAGCCAGCACGATGCGCTGGACGCGCTTATTGTCGGGATCAGCAACAAGAAGGTGAACCATATACTCGACGCCGACATCCGCTCGTTCTTCACGGAGGTTTCCCAGCAATGGGTTGTCCGCTTCCTGGAACATCGGATCGGCGACAAGCGTATCATCCGGCTCGTCCAGAAATGGTTGCGGGCCGGCATCCTTGAAGACGGGATCGTGACGATTGAGGAAAAGGGGACGGGGCAGGGGTCGGTAATTTCGCCGCTGCTCGCGAACATTTATCTTCATTACGTTTTCGATCTGTGGGCCGAACGCTGGCGACGGCGCGAGGCCACGGGCGACATGATCATGGTCAGATATGCCGACGACATAGTCGTCGGCTTCCAGCATGAGAACGACGCCCGCCGCTTTTGGGATGCGATGCGCGACAGGCTACGGGAGTTCTCGCTGTCGTTGCATCCGGACAAGACCCGCCTAATTGAGTTCGGTCGCTTCGCGGCCCAGAACTGCAAGAGGAGCGGACGATCGAAGCCGGAAACCTTCAAGTTTCTAGGCTTCGTGCTCATTTGCGACAAATCGCGACGGGGCGACTTCCGGGTCAGGAGGAAGTCCCGTGGCGACCGCATGCGTACGAAGCTCAGGGAGATCAAGGAAGCGCTGCGACGGCGAATAAACAGGCCCATCCCGGAAACGGGGAAATGGCTTGCGCAAGTCGTCGCCGGATATTTCGCCTATCACGCCGTGCCGACCAACGGCTTGGCGCTGAGCGCGTTTCGATACCACGTTCTCGTTCTCTGGCATCGACAGTTATGTCGACGCAGTCAAAGAGCAGGAGTGTTATGGGCGCGCATGACGAAACTGGCCGACGAGTTTCTCCCCCCGCCGCGAGTCTTGCATCCCTGGCCGAGTGTACGCTTCGCCGTCAAACACCCGAGGTAGGAGCCGTATGCGGGAATTCCGCCTGTACGGATCTGTCCGGGGGGCGCTCAGAAATGAGCGTCCCTACCGGGATCGAATGAACTAGAGCCGAGCATCATTCTGCTGTTTGCCTCTCATAATGGACGATCCCCAAGCATATGGTTCTTCACGATATACGTCATGCCTCGCATCCATGATTCGTCTGTGTTGCCGCGAATGTCGACACTCTGAATGAACGTCATTTTCTTGGTCGCGACATCGGCCACATAGACGTTGAGGTTGAGAATTAGATTCGAGACCTTCTGCACGACAACCCATGCAACGAGATCGCTGTGGAGTTGCTCACCATAGCCAACCTCGCAGCCGCCGCAGTTGCCCATAGCCGCGCCCCTCGCGATCTTCGCCTTGGTATCAGCCGGTATTTGAACAAACTTGTATCGGCCTGACGCTTCGAGCTTCGACTTGAAAAGCTCCTCGATAGACACAAGGCGAGCCCGCTCCGCGTCGGTTGTCGGCTCCTGAGCCTCGTGGTCATTCAGGAATTGAACACCGAGGAAGGCGATGGATTTAACCTGCGCGACAGGCGTTGGTTCTGCGGCTAACACGCGACCACCAACCACGATGCTCATCAGCAATAGGAATGCCATGATCGCGAAGGCGGAGCGCGGCGCACGTCGGCACCTGGCGAACAATTCGTGCCCACGAAGGCGCGAACGATCCTGAACATCGGGCATGCTCTTAGGCGCAGGTTTGATTTCGTGAACCGTCATGCGTTTATCCCTTTTTCACGGCTTATATAGCATCCGCCACAAGAGCATGACGAAGTGTGGGGCGGTCATGCCGCTTCGCGAACGTCAGGCGTTTTGAGCGTCAATTCTCGCTTTTCGCCGCCGCCAGCGCCGCCAGCGCCGCCGGATATTTCTGCGCAGCTGAACGCTCGAGCCATTTGCGGCTTTGCTCGTCGTCCTGAGCTTGGCCCTTGCCTGTCTTGAACATCACAGCAAGCGCATATTGCGCTTCGGCGTCGCCTGCTTCGCCGGCTATCAGGAATCGCCTTCCGGCCTCGGCGAGATCACGCTCGACGCCCTTGCCGGACTCATACAGCCAGGCAAGGCGCGTTTGGGCGTGACGGTCGCCGCCGTCAGCGAGGCGGCGATAGATTGGGGCGGCTTCGTCGGGCTTGCCGCCGCTCGCGAGCATTTCCGCGCGTTCGAAGTCGCTCGGCGGCTTGTCGGGATGCGCCAGCGAGGCGAGGCGCTCGATGGCGTCGCGGTCGCCTTCCTGAGCGGCGAGGCTCAGGTAATGGCGCGCCTTGTCGATATTGCGCAGCGGGCCAGCGCCCGAATAGAGCATGCCGAGCCGGTATTGCGCCTTGAACCCACCTGCGTCTGCCCCCGCAACATAGAGGGATTCGGCCTTGGCCATGTCCTTGGCTTCGCCCAGGCCGTCCTCGGCGAGGCTGCCGAGATTGAACAGGGCATCCGGATTTCCGCGCTCCGCCAGCACCTCCCACACGTGCCGGGCGGCGTCGTAATGCCCCATCTTGTATTCGGCATAGGCCTGGTAGTTGCCCATGGCGGGATTGCGGATCCAGTCGGACTCAGTTGTCTCCTGCGCGCGGGTCGGAGACGCCAACGCGAGGACGAGAAGAAGAGAATAACCCGTTAAAAATTTTTTCATGCGCCTCGCCTTTTTTGCGGAAAATATGCTTGTCGTGATAGCGTTCCGCGCCGACCGCGCGAATGGCGGCTTCGAATTCTGCCGGCGTCAAAAGCTCTTGCGTCGAGTTCTTTTGTGGCGGCGTTCGACGTTGTCTCGGCACTATTTCAAGTCTTCTTGAAATTAATCAAGTTCTTGAGATTTATCATATTCTTCAGCCGCAGTCACCTGATAATCGGGCGCGAGAGCCCTTAATTTTGTAAGATCTTCGTCACGTTGAAGGCCTTGGCCATCGCGCGGCCGGTCCAGTGGGTGGCCTCGCCAGGCGGTTCGGAGCAGGTCAACTCTCTACCGTTGGTGCCGCGACGCGATGGACGAAGCGCATACAAACCACGGCGGCGGCTCCGCAAAGAAGAAATGATCCTCCTCAATCGAGACGCCCAAAGCCGGACATGGCGTTTCGCTCAGCGCGGCGTTCCGCGTCTGGGCGCATATCGCGCTTCTGAGCTTTGGTGGTCCCGCCGGCCAGATTTCCATGATGCACCGCATTCTCATCAATGAGCAGAAATGGGTGACGCTTTTCCGCGCGCGGTTTTCGTCAATAGGGGAAATGATATGCGAACGATTACAAAATTCGGCCTGGCAGCCGCCTTGGCCTCGGTCCTGGCGCCCATGCCGGCCACGGCCTTCTGGCTGCTCGGCTTTTCGACGGCGGACACCCTGCCGCAGGGCGATTTTTCGGCGATCGCCGGAGCGGGCGGACAGCTCTCCTCGGTCGGCGAGCCGCGCACCACGAGCCTCACCACCTTTCTGCCGCACGCAGGCATTCGCGCAGGCCTCGCCGACGGCTGGGACATCGGCTACCGCCTCACCCAGGTCGCGCTCCCCTTCTCCAGCATCGGTCCGTCGCTCGGCGCCGAAATCGACCTCAAGCGCCGACTCACTCCGGCCGACAGCCCCTGGCAGGCGGCGCTCGTCATCGGTGGAGCCTACAGCTATCTCGACATTCAGGATCGTTCGCGAAGCGCTTGGAGCCCCGGCGTCGATCTGATCCTGAGCCATTCCTTCACACCGCGCTACGCCGGCTTCGTCGATCTCCGCTATGTCTATACCGCCATTCCGACTGCGATCGGCGGCGACGCCGGCAATTACCTGAACGCCGTTGGCGTGGGCTTGGGCGTGCGCGCCAAATTGACCGAGGTGGTTTCGATCTCGCCGGAAATCGGCGTGTTCGATTTCAACGGCAAATTGGCTGGCAAGCAGGAAAACGGCGTCGGTGTGCAAATCGGCGCCGTGCTCGGCTTCAAATTCTAGCCGTCACGTCGTGACGCACGGCCCTGACCGAGCGCCCATCTCACAGCGGATCGCTCCCCAAAGCGCCGAAACCCATTGCTGCGCCAGTCGATCGCCTGGGGCGCGTCGCCAGCCACCCGCAACCGACGACGGCCAGCGCCAATCCCGCAAGGGAAAAGAAACTCGCAGGATGGAAAGGTAAGTCGCCTGTGATTTTGCATGGAATAAGGACCCCGCTTTGGAGGTGATTTGCATCCAATCGGGACCCCGGGGCTGAGGAGCCACACAGCCTCCTGATTATCGGGGGCCGAGATTGGAATGTTGATTGTAGAGACGATCGCCAAGATTCGCCGGGCGTTTTTCTATCAGAGGAAGCCGATCAAGGAGATCTGCCGGACGCTGCATGCGTCGCGGAAGGTCGTGCGGAAAGTGATCCGCACCGAGGCGACAGAGTTTCGCTATGAACACGCGCTAATTCACACCCTCACCAAAAAAATGTCCATTCGATAGGATCGAAGCTCCAGGTGAACAGAGTTTGCGCGTCAGGAGAACGGCCGTGCGTCGCATCAAATACCGTATGACAGGGCAACCTTTGACGCTGCGGATCAATTGTGCGTTGCAGTATTTCGGATGCGATCCTCGCTTCACAGCAAGCGCGGCGCAAGCTTCGGGTTCTGGGCTGCGGTATCCACGCACCACAGTAATTTTTTGTCGGACGAGACGGAAAATGATTAGAATATCAACAATTTAGATCATTGTTAATGGTTGCGAGGCAGGATGCTCCTCAACCGGAGGTTGTTTCCATGCGCAAAGCGCTCGTCAATTCGGAATTATTGCTGGAGCATCATCTCACTCCGACCTTCGTTCTCGACCCGCAGGGACGGATCATAGCATGGAACCGAGCTTGTGAATCTCTCACCGGCTTAAAGGCCGCTGACGTTGTTGGGACGCGCGACCACTGGCGCGGTTTTTATACCGAGGCCAGCCCGTGCCTTGCCGACCTGATCCTGCAAGACCGAACCGAAGGCGCTAGCGAATTCTACGCCGTAGTTGCCAATGACAATAACGACGCCAATCGCGGGGCCATCGCAGCGGAAAACTGGTTTGTCATGCCGATCACTGGCGGTCGTCTCTATTTAGCCATCGAGGCAGTGGCGATCCGTGGCGCCAACGGCAAATTGGTCGGCGTCCTCGAAACCATCCGCGACCTCAGCGCTATAAAGGCGGCTGAGGCCAAGTTCAGGGGCCTCACCGGGGTCGATGCGCTCACCGGCGTCGCCAATCGCCGCACTTTCGACGACGTCCTCAGCACCGAATGGCGCCGGGCGATCCGTTCCGGCGCGGCCCTATCGTTGCTGATGATCGACATCGACTGTTTCAAGCTGTTCAATGAAAGCGTCGGACATCCACGCAGCGACGAATGTCTGCGGATCGTCGCCGAGACTGTGGCCAATGCAGCCCTTCAGGCAGGTGACTTTCCAGCGCGTTATGGCGGCGAAGAATTCGCCCTGATTCTCCCGTCCACCGACAAAGCGGGAGCCGCCTCTATCGCGGAAAACATTCGCGCCGCTGTCGAAGGCATAGGGATGCTGCACCCTATCAGCAGCGCCGGGCCTTATGTTACGGTCTCCATTGGGACGGCGACGGTTGCGCCAACGGCCACCGACCGCGTCGAAAAACTCATCTGCTTCGCCGATATTGCGCTTTTTCGCGCCAAGGAATCTGGCGGAAACCAATTCTGCGCTTTTGACGATTCCCCATCCTGCAATGTCGCGCGAAGCCAGCCTACCGCTGGAATTGAAATCGCCAAAATTGATTCCGACGCCAGCGCGTCATGCCGCGCTGGCGCGCCGGAAGCGCGACTTCATGCTTGAAATCGCGGCAATTCTTTATCCGCCGAGAATCGGACAGGCGGTTTCATGCGATTTTGGGCATCTTGTTAAGGTTTCAGAGAGGCCAGCGCATGGCCTAGCCAATGTCGCTGCGCGCCGTCGACGCAATCCAATCCAAGCGGTCACTGAGGTTGCCTGACGCCCCTGCGAACCTTTGACCTGCTTCTACCGCCCCCGGAGGCGTCGCAATGGCTTTTGTTCGATCGGGCCGCACGCCCGCACTTCCCAGAACTAACAAGGCGGATCGACCTCAGGTCCTCCTGCCGCGAAGACCCTTCGCCCTCTACACCACGCTCCTTTATGCGATCGGCGGCTGCGCCTGGATCGTCATGTCTGACCACCTGTTCGCGCAAATTTTCGATCGCAACACTTTCACCTCCCCGTCAAACTACAAAGGGCTGGTCTTCATCGCCGTCACCTCGGTTCCGTTGTATATCGCTTTGCGGCGCGCCAGGCTGCGCGGCGCCCTCGCCAAACCGAAACAGCGCGGGCGGGGCGGCGCGACGCCGCTTTTTCTACTGGCCGCAGTCGCATCGGTCCTGATTGTGGGGAGCGCCATCGTGGGCTATCGGGCGGTCGCCAGATCGGTCGCGCAATACGCGTTGGACCAGGCGCGCGCCATGGTCGATTTCAAGGCGAGGGATCTTGGCCGCTGGCTGGAGGCGCAGAGGACCAACGCCGCGCTGCTCGCCGCCAGTGACAAGACGCAGGCGATCTCCGACGGGGCCTCCCTGCGGGGCTGGAATCGCGAGGGTTCGCAACAGGATTTGCGCCGTCAGGCCGTCGCTTTCGGCTTTGCCGACGCCGATTTAATTGATGCGTCGGGACGTTCCGTATTTGGGGCCGGCGACGCGCCGGTCGAACCGGCGATAGCGGCAGCGGCCAAGAAAAGCTTCGCCACCCGTGAGCCGGCGCTGGTCGATCTGCACGTCGACGCCAAAGGCGGCGGGCCGCGCTTCGGCTATGTGGCGCCTGCGTTGGCGCGGCCCGGCGCGAAAAATCCTGAACTGGCGATCTACGCCGAACTGACGGCGCGCGACTTCCTCAATCCCTTCGTGCGGGAATGGCGATTTCAAAACGCAAGGGGCGCTGGTCTGCTGGCTAGGCGCGAGGGCGACGACATTGTTTTGCTCATCGGCCTTCCACAAGATGGCGGCGCGCTGATGAGCCGGCGTCAGCCCTATGCGACATCCACCGTGCCAGCCGCCGCTTTCATGCGCGGCGAGGCGCAAGCCATGCGCGGCGTCGGCTGGAATGGCGTGCCGGTCTTCGCCGCCGGTCAAAAGGCGCCGGGGACCGACTGGGAGTTGGTCGCATGGATCGACGAGGCCGATGCCTTGGCCGAGTTGAACGGCGTCGCCCGAATGGCGGGACTTCTGGCGGCGATAGGCGTCGCGGCGTGCTGGATCATCGCCGGCTTTCTATGGAAAAATCAGCAGCTTGTTCGAGCACGCGCCGACCGGCGCTTTCGTGTCACCTTCGAGCAGGCCCTGATCGGAATGGGTCATGTCGGCCTTGAGGGACAGCTGTTGCGCGTCAATCGGCGGCTCTGCGAAATCTTCGGCTATTCGCGTGAGGAACTGCTGGCGATGGACGTGTACCGTCTGACCGCGCCGGAACAACATGCGGAGGTCACAAGTCAACTCGCGAAGGTCCGGGCAGGGGCGTTGGACGAATTTACCGGCGAAAGGCGATATATCCGTAAGGACGGCAGCGTCATCGACGTCGCCATTTCTGTCGTCCTGGTGCGCGGCGAAGCCGACGAACCAGACTATCTCATGTCGGTGTTCGAGGACATTTCGCGCCGCAAGGCGGCGGAAGAGGATTTGCGCGAGAGCGAGGAGCGCTTTCGCCTCGCCCTCGCCGGATCGAACGAAGGGTTGTGGGATTGGCGGCCGGAGACCGGCAATTCTTACTATTCGCCGCGCTGGAAGGCCATGCTCGGCTATTCTAACGACGAAATCGAGGATCACGAAAGCGCCTGGCGGCGCGTCGCCGAACCGCGCGCGCGGGACATCGTGCGCCTGCAATTCGCCGAAATCCGCGCCGGCCAGCGGACGACTTTCGAATTCGAAACCAGGATGCGCCACAAGGACGGCCGCTGGCTCGACATTTTGTCGCGCGGCCTGCCGGTCTTCAACGCCGCCGGCCGCATGATCCGGGTGGTCGGCACGGACATCGACATCACCTTACGCAAAAGCCACGAGGCCGAACTGCGCCTCGCGGCAATGGTCTATACAAGCACCCGTGAAGGCATCGTCGTCACCGGCGCCGACGAGAAGATCCTCATGGTCAATCCGGCCTTCGAAAGGATCACCGGTTACGACGGGGCCTCCATGCGCGGCCAAACCATGCGCGTCGTGCAATCGGGCCGGCAAGGGCGCGAATTCTATCAGGCGATGTGGAAGAGCATCCGGGAGGTCGGCTATTTCAGCGGAGAAATCTGGAACCGACGCAAGAACGGCGAAATCTATCCTCAACTGGCGACGATCAGCGCCGTGATCGGCGCAACCGGAGAGATCACCAATTATATTGGCGTGTTCAGCGACATCGGGCGGCTGAAACAATCGGAAAGCCAGCTGGAGTTTCTCGCCCATCACGATCCGCTGACCCACTTGCCCAACCGCCTGCTACTGCGCCTGCGCGTCGAACATGCCATTGAGCGCGCGCGGCGCAGCGGCACGATCGGCGCCGTGCTGTTTCTCGATCTCGATCGCTTCAAGACGATCAACGACAGCCTCGGCCATGCCGCGGGCGACCAGTTGCTCGTCGAGGCCGCTGAGCGCTGGAGCAAGAGGCTGCGCGCTTCTGACACTCTGGCGCGGCTCGGCGGCGACGAATTCGCCGTGCTGTTGGAAGAAATCCCGGAACCGCACGCCGCCGCCGCTTTGGCGCAGAATCTGATCGAAGCGACCGCTGCGCATTTCGCTTTACCGGGCGGCCGCGAAGCCTGTGTCGGTCTCAGCGTCGGCGTCGGTTTGTTCCCAGAAAATGGCGACGACGCCGAGACCTTGATCCAGCATGCCGGCTCGGCCCTCGATCTCGCCAAACAAAATGGCGGCTCGGCGGTGCGCTTCTATTCAGACGCCATGACGCGCGAGGCCAATTCCCGCCTCGAACTCGAAGCCGGAATGCGCCGGGGTCTGGAACGCGGTGAATTCGTGCTGCAATACCAGCCGCTGATCGCTCTCGACGGACGGAAAATTGTCGGCGTCGAAGCGTTGACCCGTTGGCGCTCGCCGTCCGGCCTGGTCTCGCCGGCGGATTTCATTCCACTCGCCGAGAAAACGGGCTTGATTATCCCGCTCGGCGAATGGGTTTTGCGCGAGGCCTGCGGGCGCATGAAGGCCTGGCGTGATTCAGGCGTCGATCTCGGCGTGGTCGCGGTCAATCTGTCGCCAGTCCAGCTCGACCGCCCCGACATCTGTCGGCGCATCCAGGCTATTCTCAAAGAGACCGGCCTGCCGCCCAGCTGTCTCGAAATCGAGATCACCGAAAGCGCGCTTCTGGAACAGGGCGGCGGCGCCGAGGCCAAACTGACCGAACTCAAGGCGCTCGGTCTGCGAATCTCCATCGATGATTTCGGCGCCGGGCATTCGTCGCTGTTCTATCTGAAACGTTTTCCCATCGACAAGTTGAAGCTCGACCGCAGCTTCATCATTGATATTCCCGCCGATCCGACCAGCATGGAAATCGCCGCGGCGATTGTCCGTCTCGCGCATTCGCTGAAGATCGTGGCATTGGCCGAGGGCGTCGAAACCGAGGCGCAGGCGGAATTCCTCGCGGTATGCGGCTGCAGCCTGGCGCAGGGCTATCTGTTCGACAAGCCCTTGTGGGAGAGCGACCTGCTGGTGAAATACGCAGCGGCGCCGGAGCCCGCTCAGACGATGGCAGCAATTGCTCGCGTCCCTTACGTTTAACGCGATCTGACGGCGAGGCGCATCGGGGGGCTGCGACTTATTGACCCAGCTGGAGGGACTGGCGTCGCGGCGGCGAATCTGAGTCAACATATTTATTACGCCGCCTCCTGATTTCTCATCGATATAATCGTCCCAGAAAGACGGGCTGAGCCGTCGCTGAGGAGCGATCCGTGAAAAGAGTCGCAAATTCGATTGACAGCCATGTCGGCGCCAGAGTGCGGATGCGCCGCGTGCTTCTGGACATGAGCCAAGCGACGCTGGCCGAAGCCTTGGGCGTGAGCTTTCAGCAGGTGCAGAAATACGAGAAGGGAATGAACAAGATTGGAGCGGGGCGGCTTCTTCAGATTTCCACCGCACTGAATGTTTGTCCGTCGTTCTTTTTCGAATGCTTGCCCGTCACAGACGGATTCGAGGTGCCTGCCGCGGAAGAAGCACCTTCAGATGAGGTCGCCGTCACCGAATTTCTCTCCAGCGTCGATGGACTTCGTCTCATTCGAGCTTTCGTTCTTATTCGCGACGCGAAGGCTCGAAAGAAGGCTGTCGATTTCGTCGCGTCGTTGGCGGAAGGATCTACTTGCGGGCGTCGAAGTCGGGTGCAAAAGCCAGCATGACTGCTTCCCGCCGCATCCGCGACATAGACGAGATGTTGTTGTTGTTGTCCTTCGCGCGGAACGGCGATTATGGAACTTGCTGGCAAGGTTTCTGGAAGTCGTCGATAAGAAAAAAGAAGGCTACGCGGCGGCGTCCGATTCTATACAGCGCAAAACCAGTAATGACAGGTCTGCGATAGGTGGTGGCAGAGCCTGCAATACTTGCATAGCCCGCCAGGTCGGCGGAGGGGCCGCAATAGCCCGGTCAAATCCGTCCACCGAAAATCGCGGGGATGCATTTTTATGCGCACTGAGGCTTGCGCTTTCAAAAAAGCCTACTCCAGCAAGCTGCGCAGGGATGTGCGCGGCATTGGGTCCCAATCGCAATTTACGCACCCACAGAAAAAAACGAAGATGCATTTTGATGTGCATGCAGGCTCGCGTTCTCAAAAATATCGGCGAGGCTAAATGGACCGTTGCTGCTTCGGCAGGGCGGAAGTTTGGCACAATCCAGAAAGTGACATCACATGAATATCAAAGACATCAACGACCTGCATGACAACGTCCTCAATGCGGTCAAGGCCACGAAGCGCAAGGTCGCCAACGGCGTCGACGGGACCGAGGCGCTCGGCAGCCTCTATGCGGATATCGAGCAGTTGCTCGAAGAGGCGCCGGCCACCGTCACTTCGTTCATGGCCGAGGCGAAAGCCGGTTACGGGCAGGAACTGGGGTTCCGGCGCGCCATCGACCGCGCGATCGGCATGGTCATTCCCGATGCCGATTGGGCGCGGATGGACGCGAAAGCGTTGGACGTCATCGGCGCCGCATCGATCCTGGACCTCTGGAAGAAGGACATCGACGAGGAGGTCGCGACCGCGCTGACGATTCCCTACGAAAAGAATGCCGGCTCGCTCGCGTGGGCGTGCACGCCGGAATCCAAATATACCGCCTGAGAAAAATCTTACTCGCAGCCGAACAGAATGGCCTGTCTCATCTGAGACGGGCCATTCTCGCTTTTAAGCATCGCGCCGCCGTCCAGGCAGATTTCTCTCCGTCGCTTTGGTGAGAGAAGCGGCCGAACCGGTCGACGGTAAGCCCATTGCCGCGCTTGGTGCGGTCTGTTACCCGAAGGGCCCGTAGCCAAAGCGCAGGATGGCGCAGCCGTTGACCGATCGCGCCAAGCGTGGCCCCTCCCCCGCTTCGCTCAAAACCCCTTCGGCACGAAAAACTGCTTTTTGCCGCCATCTAGGTAGAAGGACGAAGTGCCCGGCTCGATCTCGACGCAAAGGCGCCTGCGCTTGTCACTATCCAGGCATTGAGTGGTCTCGAAGCGCACGCCCCTGGCGTCGAGGTCGCGGCCTTTTTTCTCCATCTCGGCAATGACGATCGTGAGACTGGCCACCTTCGCTTGCAGGTCGGCCAATTCCTGCCGCGCGCTCTCGACCTCATGACGCTGCCAGGCGACAAAACCCGCGCCCCCAGAAACCGCGACGACCAAGGCCATAAAAATCAGCGCGCCCGCCATGCCAAGCGCGCGCCAAGAAAACCCTTTTTGCGCAGCCACAAGCGACAGGCGCGCGGCCTCGATCGCTGTGGCGCCCGACACCAGACGTTCCCGCGCCGGCCCAACCGCGTCGCGCGCCGCCGCGCCGATCGCGGCGCCGGCGCTCTTGAACGCGGCCCGCGCCTCATCCGCCACAGCCGCCCTGCCTCCGGCGCCCGCCTGACTGTCAATCCGAGCAATCGCCTGACCGAAGGCCTGCAACTGCTTCTGCATCGCCTGCCGCTGCCCGTCGAAAGCTTTTAGAACCTCGGCGAGGTCGCGGGTCAGACCGGCGACCTCCAGATGTTGCGCCTCGGCCTCGGATCTCGCCTGCTTGAGGGCGGCCTCTGCCTGAGCCTGCAAAGCCTCGGCATGCGCGACCAAGGCGCCCATGACGGCCAACGGGTTTGCTTCCTCGCTCATTCCAGCCATCCCTTACATTTCATAACCATAGCCTCGCTCCCGCGATTGCTGGCGAGCGCGCTCCTGCTCGATCTGCCGCGCCTTTTCAGCTTCCGCCTGGCGCTGCTGCTCAACCTCGGCCTGGAGCTGCTGCTCTTTG
>NZ_JAIVFP010000002.1 GCF_022760755.1 Candidatus Rhodoblastus alkanivorans | reverse complement strand
TTCTCGGCCGACGGTTGAGAAAGGGTCAATAGAATTTTATCACGATCCTCTTGCGGGAAAAGACCGTCACGATCGGTGATCCGCAAGGTTGTGAATCCATAACGCTCTGCGTATTCGACTGCATCGCGGAACGCCGTTTCGATGGGCTCGCGGAACCCTTCCATCTCGTGCAAAATGAACGCGCCGGGTGTCACCGTCGTGATCAATCGCCAGCGCCCGATAATCGTCCCCTCAGTGTCGCGTTCAACCCCAAGCTCGACGCAACCACCTTCCCCAACAGGGCCCGGGTTATTGGTGAACTGAAGAGGTTTAGCCCGTCGCCAGACGGCTCCGGTCTTGAAAGGCGCATCGCTCACGCGGCCTCGATGCTGCGCGATTTCGAATCCGGCGCGGCGCAACCGCTGACCTACAGCCCATCCGCAGAATTGAGATGCTTCATCGCGCGCGCGTTTGTCAGGCAATGTATTGATAATCGGCCCGACGGCGCTCGCCACTGCCTGCACTGCAGGCTTGCCCCAGACCGAAAGAAACCGAAACTCAAACATGCGATCAGGTCGGTTGACGATTCTCGAAAGTTTCCGGCCGATTTCGGTGCTCGCATACGACTCATACCAATTGCTCATAACATGCCCTCACAAAACATGACCACACAAAAAGTGTAGTAGATAAAAACAAACTTTGCAAGCCGCGCAACGCATATTGCCAGGGGGATTATGTTATGATAATTTCACAAGTGTGATTATCATAGGTCTCTGCTAATGCAGCCCGAACAAATGCGTGCGGCCCGAGCCGCGCTAAACTGGTCCCTTGATCGATTGGCCGAGGCATCCGGAGTGCATCGAAACACGCTCTCAAATTTCGAGACGCGCAAATATGACGGCGACCCGGAGAAAGTCGCCGCAGTCGCGCGCGCCCTCAGAGCGGCGGGCGTAATTTTCATCAAAGAGAATGGGGAGGCGGCCGGCGTGAGACTTAGAAGGTTTCGTCAGGGAGATCGCGTCCGCTTCAGGCCTGAAACTCGCGTCCGGTTCGACTACGGCATTGGAGCAGATGAAGTCGGAACTGTCATTGCGGTGGAGCCACATCCTCCGGCAACTGGCCCCACCTACAGAGTGCAGGTTCAGTTTGAGCGGGCGCTAGTCCCCTTTGAATTTCGATTCGAATATGAACTCGTGCAAGCTGGACCGTTGTCCCTGGAAAGCTTCATCGAGAGTAGCGGCATGGCGATGATCCCTCTGTCACATTTCGTACCGAATCCCTCGTTGGATTCAGAACCGCACCTCGAAACCGATTTGTCCAAGCTGCCCCAAGAGCTAAGGTCGCAGATCATAATCCCGTCAGCAGACGACAAGCTTCGAAACACCGTCGAAGAGCGGGGCTTCATAACAAGCGAGGCCAACCCGTCGCTGATTCTGATGTGGCGACAATTCCCCGATGGCGTGCTTTACACAGGGCCTTTGGGGTAGACGGTGAGCGTGCGGACCTCTTTGCGGGATCGCACTAATTGGCCTACAAAAGTTACAAAGCTTGCGCTGCCTCCTTAACGGAAATCCAGAACCGGCATGACATCAATCGAAGCCCTCTCCCCTGTCTTCAGCGTCGATTCTCAGGGCGGTCATTTTTGCACTACCTCGCAAGGGCAGCGCAATCTAGTACAACTTGGGGGGCGCTTGGCAGGAAGCCAGGGTCTTGTCGGCCTATATGTGACCGAGAGCGCGGAACCAGATTATCAGCCAGACCCGGCGCAACATGGCCGCGTGGTTGCATTGGTTCGGATGCTGGCGATGCCCCAAGCGCACACGGTTCAGAACTACCCATCCGGATGCATGGAGCTTCGAGGCAGTCTAATGGCAGACCGCTGGCCGGTCGGATGGCCGTCAGAGACTGTGTTTTTCTCACCGCACGGTGGCCCTGTGCTGCGCGACGCGGTCGCGTTCGCGCTTCACATTCACGATTTTGCCGGTTTCGCGGGGCAGTTCCTGCAAGGTCCCATTGACCTCCGTGGAGTGCCCGCACTGCGCGATCGATTGATGATTGAAATCCGCCACGAGGTCGCGCGCAACCCGGCCGCGCAAGTCAGGCCGTTCTAGCTATATGTTGTGGTGCACTCATTCATGGTCCGCACCGTAATTGCCGCATAAGGCAAATTTTACCTATCCGCCTTGTCGCGTTGGTTGCCGACTTTCGTGAGCAATTTTCTCGCTAAACAAATCAATATCTTGAGCACGTTAGAGCCGGCTTGGAATAACGAAAATAGGTCGCATGTTGGGGAAAGCCTTCCCCCTGGCCGGCGCCAAGGTCGCCAGCGCACCCCCATCTGCGGGGAGACCCCGCAACGCCCTCGTGAGAGTTAGAGTGCGGATCGGATTTTCCGTGACGGGGAGAAAGGTTGCGAGAGAGGCTCGCGGCGCCCGTCGCGGAGACCTGCTGCGATGTCCAAGACTCTCAATCACGCCCGTTCTGGCAAGGACCGGACGGACCTTTATTCCGAAATCACCGACAAGATCATCGCCGAGCTGGCGGCGGGCCGCGCGCCCTGGGTCCAGCCGTGGGGATCGGCGGCGGGAATGGCGCCTTTGGGCATGCCGAAGAACGCCGCGACCGACCGGCGCTACACCGGAATCAACGTGCTCATTCTCTGGGGCGCGGTGATCGAGCATGGATTTACCGGCCAGAGCTGGCTGACCTTTCGTCAGGCGTTGAGCCTTGGCGGTCACGTACGCAAGGGCGAGCGCGGCACGACCGTCGTTTACGCCGACCGCTTCACGCCCGAGGATGAACGGCGCAAGGCCTCCGAGACTGGCGATGAAGCCAGGTCGATCGCCTTCCTCAAGCGGTTCACGGTGTTCAATGTCGCCCAATGCGAGGGCCTGCCTGAAGAGCTGATGGCGGCGGTGCCACCGGTCGAAACCGAACTTGTTCTGCCGCAGGTCGAAGCTTTGATCCGGGCGACGGGCCTGGATTTCCGCATCGGCGGGGACAGGGCGTTCTATCAACCTAGACTCGACTATGTGCAGGTTCCGCCTCCCCAGGCCTATTTCGAGCCGATCAACTGGCACCGCACTGCTTTGCATGAGGTCTCTCACGCAAGCGGCCATCTGTCTCGGCTCAATCGCGATCTGAGCGGATCGTTCGGGTCGAAGAAATACGCCTTCGAAGAACTCATCGCCGAAATCTCCGCAGCCTTTCTTTGCGCCTCGCTTGGCATCACGCCGACGGTGCGGCATGCCGATTATATCGGATCCTGGCTCGAGGTTTTGCACGACGATAATAAGGCGATCGTGCGCGCAGCGAGCGCGGCTTCGAAGGCGGCGGATTTCATTCTCGGCTTTGCGCCGGACGCCACGCGAACCGAAACCGCTGTTACTGACGAGGATGAGCAGGTCGCGGCTTGAATGAAAAGGGTCCGCCTCGCCTGGTCTTGCCGAAACGCAGGGCTGAGGCGCGCGGGCCTATCCGGTTGAGGTGTTTGAAACGGCGCGGCCCAGAGTCAGAGGGCTGCGCCGATTTTCGTGACGGGTAGGAGCCGAGAGAGAGATTTTCGGCGCCCGTCGCGGAGAAAAGACAATGGCGAATGCAGTTCAAAAAATCGTTCTCAGCGCCTCGCGCGACATTCCCTTCAACAAACTGGTTTTGAGCCAGTCGAACGTCCGGCGCTTGAAGGCTGGCATTTCGATCGAGGAGCTCGCCGAGGATATCGCCAGGCGCACGCTGCTTCAAAGCCTCAGCGTCCGCGCTGTCCTCGACGCCGAAGGCCAGGAAACCGGCATGTTCGAGATCCCCGCCGGCGGTCGCCGCTTTCGCGCGCTCGAACTGCTGGTCAAGCAGAAGCGCCTGGCCAAGAACGCGCCGGTGCCTTGCGTGGTGCGCGAAGGCGGTCTCGCCGAGGAGGATTCGCTGGCCGAAAACGTCCAACGCGTCGCCCTGCATCCGCTCGATCAGTTCCGGGCGTTTCAGGCGTTGCGCGAAAAGGGCCTCGGCGATGACGACATCGCCGCGCGCTTCTTTGTCACCCCGACCGTGGTGAAACAGCGCCTGCGTCTCGCCGCGGTCTCCAGCACATTGCTCGATGTCTATGCCGAGGACGGCATGACGCTGGAGCAATTGATGGCCTTCACCGTCACCAACGATCATGCGCGCCAGGAGCAGGTTTGGGAGGCGATTTCGCGCACCTACAACAAGGAAGCCTATTACATCCGCCGCCAGCTCACCGAAGGCGCGGTCAAGGCTCTGGATCGTCGCGCGCGATTTGTCGGCGTCGAAGCCTATGAGGCGGCGGGCGGCGTGGTGCTGCGCGACCTGTTCCAGACCGACGATGACGGGGGCTGGCTGCAAGACCCGGCATTGCTCGACAAGCTCGTGATCGAGAAGCTGCAAGCCGCAGCGGAAGCGCTCCGTCCCGAAGGCTGGAAATGGATCGCCATCGCCGCGGACTTTCCCTATGGCCACACCGCCGGTTTGCGTCGCCTGACCGGAGAAGCGATTGACTTTACCGCGGAAGAGACAGCCAGTCTCGAAGCGCTGCGGGCCGAATATGAGGCGCTCGAGGCGCAATATGCTGACGCCGACGAATTGCCCGACGAGGCCGATCGGCGCCTGGGCGAAATCGAGGCGGCGATTGCGGCTTTGGAGCAGCGTCCCCTCAGCTATGATCCGGCCGAGATCGCCCGGGCCGGCGCGTTTGTCAGCCTAAACGACGAGGGCGCGCTGCAGATCGTGCGCGGCTTCGTGCGTCCCGACGATGAAGCGCCGGTCGCGCCGGTTGCGCCATTGACTCCGATTGAGGCCGGCGAGGCCGAAACCACGGCGCCCGCCGGCTCCGCAACCGCCGCCCCGCAAACCATCATCGCCATCGGCGGCGCCCCGACGGGCGGCGAACCGGAGACGTCCGAGGAGGAGGATGTTTTGCGGCCGTTGTCGGATCGGCTGGTCACCGAGCTGACGGCGCATCGCACGCTGGCTTTGCGCAACAGCCTGGCCAATGATCCCGACGTCGCGCTGCAGGCGGTGCTCCATGCACTCTGCCTCAGCGCCTTCTACCGATTTGCGTCCAACAGCTGCCTCGAGATCACGGCGAAACACACCGCCTTTTCCGCTCAAGCGCCGGGTTTGGCGGAAAGCGCGTCGGCGCGCGCGATCGAAGCGCGTCATCAGCAATGGGCGAATTTCCTGCCGAAAACGCCGGCCGACCTCTGGGACGTTCTGGCGGGATTGGATGGGGTCAACCAAGCGAACCTGCTCGCCCATTGCGCTTCGCTCACCGTCAATGTGGTCAAGGAGCCCTGGAACCGGCGTCCCGACGCAATGACCCATGGAGATACCCTCGCTCGGGCGGTCCATCTCGACATGGCGGCGGCGGGCTGGAAGCCGACGGTCGACAATTATCTCGGCCGTGTGCCGAAGGCCCGCATTCTCGAAGCGGTGCGCGAAGCCAAGGGCGAGCAATCGGCGCAGCTGATCGACCATTTGAAAAAGGGCGACATGGCTAGCGAAGCCGCGCGCCTGCTCGACGGCGCGGGCTGGCTGCCGGAGCCGCTGCGGCTCGCCGAAATCGAGACGGTCGAGCAAGCCCAAGCCGACGAGCCCGAGGCCCTGCCGGACTTCCTTGCTGGCGAGGAAGAAGAGGCCGCGGCCGACGAGCCCGATCAACCGCAGCCGCATTCTATCGCGGCGGAATGATCTCGATGCGGGGCGGCTTCGGTCGTCCCGTTTTTCTCTCAAACCCCAATCCGAAACACACCCGGCCATAGCGCCGGGCGCGTGACTTTCATTTCTTCATCGACAGGAGACAGCTATGGGCTGGCTTTACATGCGATCGCTCGGCGGCCATTCCGGACCGAAGCAATATCTCGATGCGCAATTCACTTACACGCGTCCCGAAATGACGTCTAAAGTGTTGCGCTCCGCGCTTGCCGGCATGCGCGTCTATTACGCCGCCGTGGAGCACATCCGCCTGGATACGGGCAAACGCGACGTCTTCGCCGTGGTGTGCCTGGTGCGCTATAATCCGCGCGACAAGGAAGGCTACGTCTTCGGCTACAAGGACATGGATGAAACCTTGGGTCCTTGCGAAAGCGAGTGTCCTGCCTCGATTCTCGATCTGCTGACGCCGATTGACGCGAAATATGCCCTGGACTGGCGCGTGCGCTGCCGCGAGAATCTCGCTGCTCGTCGCGCGCGGGCGGCCAAACCCGGACCGCGCGCGGGCCAGGTGATCGTCTTTGACGAGGCCTTGCGCTTCTCCAATGGGCTGAGTTTTGAACGGCTGGAGGTCATCGCCAACCCGCGCGGCCGCGGCGGCGTGCTGTTTCGCGCGCCGGACAGCGGCGGCCTCTACCGGATTTCCAATATCAAGAGCCGATCCTACCAGCTGCTCGAACCGCCGCGCGGCTGACGACGGCGTTGTTGGTGGTCGGCATCAATGGGTCTGGCGCCTCGCGCTGGACCTTTTTCTTTGGAAGGCCGTGAGAGGAAGAGGAGGGGCGGGAGGGGAATGAACCGGGAGATCTGAGAGAGAGGTCTCCGGTTCATCCCGCAAAACTCTCCCGAGGCTCTTCGCCATGACCGATATTCCCGCAGAAATTGTCGAAACTCGCAACGCCCTGGCCGCTCGCCTCGCGGCCGCCGGCTTCACCCAGGTCATTCTCTATTTCTCCGGCTGCGGAGACTCCGGACAGCTCAACGACATCGGCGCGTACCCGTCCGAGATCCCGCTCGATCCGGCGCTTTACACTGACCTAGCGAGTTTTGGCGAGGACTACCTCGAGGCCACCGACGTCAATTGGTACGATGGGGATGGTGGCGGCGCATCGCTCACCTTCGATCTCGCCAACAAGACCTTCTCCAGCGACGTTTACTGGAACGAGACCGTGATGAACACGGGCTTTGCAGAAAACGATACGCTTCCAATCGGCGACATTGATGCAGTCGTAAAAGACTCCGACGCGCATGCCCTGGCAAATACCTCGGTGCAACCATGAGCCATGCGCATTTCCACGCCCAGTCGTCGGCTCGTCGGTTCGGTGGCGCGCCCGACGATTACCTGGCTATCCACCAATGGTTCGACGCTACCAAGGAAATGTGGGCGGACGCCCGCCACCGCGCCCTGCGTCACCACTGCCAGGGAATCTTCGAATGCGAACGCCAGTTCGGGGTCACCATTCCCAACAGCGCCGGCAAAGACGTGCCCGTCCGTCTCATCGGCGAGCAGCATGTTATGGAAGATTGCGGCGGCATCATCCCGACCATCGCCGACTGGCTTTCCGCGATCCGCTTCGAACCCTGGATGAACTTTGGCTACCGCCGGTCGCTCGCCGTCGAACATGGCGACATGGCCGCGCCCGTTCCAAACGCCCGGCGGGCAAATGAGTCGCCAGCAGGCGTCATCCAGTCGGCCCCCACAGCCCGCCCCAGCAATGCCGCGCCCGAATCCAGTGCGCGCGACATCACTCGCGTTCGCCGCCGCGTCGCAACGCACGCGTCCCTGGAATTTTAACGGAGCAAATATCCAGTGCGCCTCGACCTGAAAGCCATCGACCTCGGTCCCATCGCCGTCTGCGCTGTCAATGACGCGCGCCTCTATCAGACCAGCTACGTCGCCAACGGCGCCGTAGCTCTCCAGATCGCATCGAAAACCAGAGGTCTTCTTGGATCCCTGACGCGAAACATCCTCGGCGTCTCCGAAACCCTCGCCGCGGGCGAAGTCATCCTCGATCCGACGTCAAAATTCTTCAACGTCGCCGCGGCGACCGGAATGCTCGCCGCCACGGGACGGGCGATCGAGGCCGACGGCGCCGTTCTTCCGATCTGGCGCCTCGCCCCCGCCCTGGCGGCCGCTGCGTGAGTCGCGCCGTACCGAAAAGGCTACGCGGCTTAGGTCTGGCGCTTCGCGCCGGACCTTTTTCTATGCTCGCCTGGAGAGGAAGAGGAGGGCCGGGAGGGGAATGAACCGTGGGATTTGAGAGAGAGGCTCCGGTTCGATCCCGCAAAACTCTCCTGAGGTTGTTCCCTATGACCCATGCTCCCGCTCGCCTTGCCACACTCGCCGCCGCGCCGATTCCGGCTGGCCCGCTGTCCCCCGATGCGTCGTTCGCCGCCGCGCAGAATCTTCTTGCCGCTCTCGAACGCGGCAAGCGCGTCGACGCGCCGATGTTGCGGGCGGCGATGGAATTCGCCTTTGGCGGTTCGGACGCCCAAGGCGCCTGGGACTGGAAAATGGCCTATGACGCCTGCGAGGCGGCGACGGTCCTCTTCCTGCGCAAATTTGGTCCCGCGATGCAGGCGCGCGCCGGCTCGCCCGCCGCGCTGCTGGCGATGCTGACCAAGATCGCCGGTCTCTTGCCCACGCATACGCGCCGCTCGGAAGAAAGCCAGGCGCTGCAGCAATTCTCGACGCCGATCGCGCTCGGGCTCGTCGCCCGCGTCGCCGCGGCGATCACACCCGCCGATCTCGTGCTCGAGCCTTCGGCGGGGACCGGGCTGCTGGCCATTCTCGCCGAGCTCGCCGGCGGGTCGCTCGTTCTGAACGAGTTGGCCGAGACCCGCGCCGGGTTGCTCGGCCATTTGTTTCCCGGCGTCGCGGTGACCCGTTTCGACGCCGCGCAGATTGACGATTATCTCGACGTTGGCGTGACGCCGAGTGTCGTGCTGATGAATCCGCCCTTTTCCGCGCTCGCCAATGTCGATCGTCAAATGGCAGGCGCCGCCCTTCGCCATATTTCTTCGGCGCTTGCTCGACTCACGGAAGGCGGAAGGCTGGTGGCGATCACCGGGGCGAGTTGCGCGCCGGATAACCCCAGCTGGACCGAGCATTTCGTCCGGCTGCAGGAGCGCGGGCGCGTTGTCTTCTCCGCCGCCATTGACGGCGCGGTCTTCGCCAAACATGGCACGACCATCGACACGCGCCTGACCGTCATCGACCGGCTTCCCGCCGCCGATCCGACGAGCCTCCCGGCTTCGCCCGGGATTGCGCCCGATGTCGCCACGCTGCTCGGCTGGGTGACGCAATTGGTTCCGGCGCGCCTGATCCTCGCGGCGCCAGTCAGCGTTTCGTCCGCCGTTCGCCCGATGATCGCGCGGGCGCCGCACGCAATCGCCGCTCGTCCAGCCCCGCTCCCGGCTAAGACGTCCGACCCAGAGGTTTTGGAGCTGGCCTATGAGACGGTGGAATGGAAGCCGCTCGAAGGCCGGAGTCTGACGGAGGCGCTTTATGAGGAATACGGATTGCAGTCGATCCGTATCCCGGAGTCCAGGGTTCATCCGACCAAACTGGTGCAGTCGGCGGCCATGGCTTCGGTCGCGCCGCCCAAACCCACGTACCGCCCGCATCTGCCCGCCAGCATAATTTCCAGTGGTCTGCTGTCCGATGCCCAGCTCGAAAGCGTCATCCAGGCGGGCGAGGCGCATGGCGGCCGCCTTGCTGGATTCTGGACCGTAGACGAAACCTTCGATAACGTTTCCGCGGCTTCCGACGACGCCGAAAACGCTTTCCAGTTTCGCCGGGGCTGGTTTTTGGGCGACGGCACTGGCGCCGGCAAGGGCAGGCAAGTCGCGGGCATTCTGCTCGATAATTGGCTTAAAGGCCGCCGCCGCGCGGTCTGGGTGTCGAAATCCGACAAGCTGATCGAGGACGCGCAGCGCGACTGGTCGGCGTTGGGCCAGGAGCGACTTCTGGTAACGCCGCTGTCGCGTTTTCGCCAGGGCGCGCCGATCCGGCTGGCGGAGGGCATCCTTTTTACGACCTACGCCACTTTGCGCTCCGACGCGCGCGATGAAAAGGTCTCGCGCGTGCGCCAAATCGTCGATTGGCTCGGCGGCGATTTCGACGGCGTGATTATTTTCGATGAAAGCCATGCGATGCAGAACGCCGCCGGCTGCAAGGGCGAGCGCGGCGACCAGGCCGCCTCGCAGCAGGGCCGCGCGGGACTGCGTTTGCAGCACGCGTTGCCAGATGCGCGCGTCGTCTATGTCTCGGCGACTGGGGCGACCACCGTGCATAATCTCGCCTATGCCCAAAGGCTCGGCCTGTGGGGCGGCGAGGATTTTCCCTTCGCCACCCGTAGCGAATTCGTCGAGGCGATCGAGGCGGGCGGGGTCGCCGCCATGGAGGTGTTGGCTCGCGACATGAAAGCGCTCGGCCTCTATGCCGCGCGGTCGCTGAGCTACGAAGGCGTCGAATATGACATGCTCGAGCATCAGCTCACTGACGAGCAGATCCGCATTTACGACGCCTATGCCGGCGCGTTCAGCATCATCCACAACAACCTCGCCGCGGCGCTCGAGGCGACCAACATCACTGGCGAGACCGGTACGCTGAACCGGCAGGCGAAATCCGCCGCGCGTTCAGCCTTCGAGAGCGCCAAGCAGCGTTTCTTCAATCACCTCATCACGGCGATGAAGACGCCCTCGCTGATCGCCGCTATTGACCACGATTTAGCCGCCGGCCACGCCTCGGTCATTCAGATCGTCTCAACCGGCGAGGCTTTGATGGAGCGCCGTCTCGCCGAAATCCCTACCGAGGACTGGGGCGACGTCCAGGTCGACATCACCCCGCGCGAATATGTCCTCGATTATCTCGCCCACAGTTTTCCGACCCAGCTTTATGAGCCCTTCACCGACGGCGAGGGCAATCTGTCCTCGCGGCCAGTGTTTCGCGATGGCCAGCCGGTGCAAAGCCGCGACGCTGCCGCGCGGCGTGATCGGCTGATCGAAAAGCTCGCCTCGCTGCCGCCGGTGCATGGCGCGCTCGACCAGATCGTCCAGCGTTTTGGGGCGGACCTGGTGGCGGAAGTGACGGGCCGCTCGCGCCGGATCATCCGCAAGACCGGATCGGACCGGGTGGACCGCCTTGTCGTCGAGAACCGGGCGGGTTCGGCGAATCTAGCAGAAACCCAGGCCTTCATGGATGACGTCAAGCGCATCCTGGTCTTTTCCGACGCCGGCGGCACGGGGCGCTCTTATCACGCCGAACTCTCGGCGAAGAACCGGCGCCTGCGCGTCCATTATCTGCTTGAGGCCGGGTGGAAGGCCGACGCCGCCATTCAGGGTCTTGGGCGGACCAACCGCACTAATCAGGCCCAGCCGCCTTTGTTCCGGCCGATCGCCACCAATGTGAAGGCCGAAAAACGCTTTCTATCGACCATCGCGCGCCGCCTCGACACGCTCGGCGCCATCACCAAGGGCCAGCGGCAGACGGGAGGGCAGGGGCTGTTCCGTCCAGAAGATAATCTTGAAAGCTTTTACGCCCGCGACGCGCTGCGCCAGCTCTACCTGCTGCTGGTCAATGGCAAGGTCGAGAATTGCTCTCTCGCCGCCTTCGAGGAGGCGACCGGCCTCGCACTGACCGACAGCAATGGCATCAAGGACGATCTGCCGCCGATCACGACTTTCCTCAACCGCCTGCTGGCTTTGACCATCGAGTTGCAAAACATCCTGTTCACGGCGTTCGAGCAATTGTTGACGGCCCGCATCGAGGGCGCGATTGCGTCAGGAACCTATGACGTCGGGCTGGAGACGCTGACGGCGGAGAGTTTTGTCGTCACCGACCGGCGGACGATCTACACCCATCCGGGGACATCAGCCGAAACGACGCTGCTGACGATCACCCAGCGCGAGCGAAATCGCCCGGTGACCTTGGAAGACGCGCTCGACCGATTGTCTGATCCGCGGACAAAATTGCTGGTCAACAGCCAGTCGGGCCGCGCCGCGGTGCAGGTTCCCAGCCCCAGCGTCATGCTCGACGATGGTGAGGTCGAACGCCGGGTCCGGCTGATCCGGCCGATGGAGCATCCCTCCCTTGCGCTCGGGATGATGCCGCAGACCCATTGGCAGGAGGCCGACCGCGCGACTTTTGTCCGCGCCTGGCTGGCGGAACTCGCCGACGTGCCGGAATTCACCGAGAGCCAGATCCACATTGTTTCCGGCCTCCTCCTGCCGATCTGGAAGCGTCTGCCCAACGAATCGTCCCGAGTCTACAGGCTGCAGACCGACGTCGGGGAGCGCATTGTCGGCCGCAAGGTCTCGGCGGCCTGGGCGGCAATTGCGCTTGAAACCGGCCCGACCAGCCTGTCGCCCGAAGGCGCCTTCGCCGCGCTGATCGAAGGCAAGACCATCCTCGATCTCAGCGAGGGGCTGCAGCTTCGCCGGGTTCGCGTCATGGGAGTCAATCGCATCGAAATGACCGGCTTCACCGACATGATGCGTGACCGGCTGCGCGCTTATGGTCTGTTCGGTGAGATCATTTCCTGGAAGCTGCGGATGTTCGTGCCGACCGACGCCGCTGGCCCGGAGGTTTTGGGCAAGGTGCTGGAGCGCTACCCGCTCGAGCGCATCGCCGAGCGGGCGGCGGCCTGAACAATGGCGCCGGCGAGTGAATTGGCCTGCCGTCTTGCGCGCGAGGCGCAAGCGGTATGCCGTCATTATCTCTCCAATGGCCGACGCGAAGGCCGCTATTGGCTCGTGGGCGATGTGCGCAATACGCCAGGACGCTCGATGTTCGTCCGGCTGATAGGACCGGACTTTGGCAAGGGCGCGGCGGGCAGGTGGACTGATGCGGCGACGTCCGAGCACGGCGATCTGCTCGACGTCATCCGCGAGAGCTGCGGCCTTGTCCAGTTTCACGACGTTGTCGATGAAGCCAGGCGGTTTCTGGCGCTTCCGAGGCCGGAGCCCGAAAGTGGGCGCCGGCAGACTTCGGCGCCATCTGGATCGTCGGAATCGGCGCGGCGGCTGGTCGCCATGTCGCGGGCGATTTCGGGCACGCTTGCGGAAGCCTATCTGCGCAAGCGCGGCGTCATGTCCTCGCATGGAGCGGAAAACCTCCGCTTCCATCCCCATTGCTATTGCCGGCCTGATCGACGCTCTCGAGTCCAGAGCTGGCCGGCGATGATCGCCGCCGTCACCGATCTCGACGGCGAGATCACCGGCGCGCATCGCACCTGGCTCGACCCTTTGCGGCAAGACAAGGCGCCGATTGACACGCCGAGGCGGGCGATGGGACATCTTTTGGGCCATGGCGTGCGGTTTGGAATGGCGCAGGATTGTCTGGTGGCTGGCGAAGGCATCGAGACCATGTTGTCGCTGCGCTGCGTCTTGCCCGCTCTGCCGATGATCGCCGCGCTGTCGGCCGCGCATCTCTCCGCCATCCAGTTCCCGGCAAAATTGCGCCGGCTCTATATCGCCCGTGACAGGGATTCGGCTGGGGACCAAGCGGCAGAGGGTTTGATCGACCGAGCGAAAGCGGCCGGGATCGAGGCGATTGCGCTATCGCCAAGCCTGGGGGATTTCAATGATGATCTCCGCGCATTCGACGCCGACGGGCTTCAAGAGTCGTTGCGTGGGCAGCTGGCTCCCGAGGACGTGGCGCGTTTCATGGAGACGGTCTCAGGCGTCGGCGCCGCCTCATGAATTGCATCCTGGCGCGGGGTTGATGTCGCATTCGAGTGTGGCGCTTTGCGCAGCTTCGGAGAGGACCGGGCCCACGGCCTTCTGAGAGGGCGATCGAGCGGCAAGCGGATCGGACCGGCAATGGCTGTGACCGACTATTTTCCGTCGGCGGACAAGCCGCCTTTACATCGCGAGACAAAATAGCCGGCCGCCGCCATCCTCCGCTTTGCTTCGGCTCCTTCGGTTCCCTGCGGAGTGCAGGTCCGCTCCGCATGCCGCCTTTCGTCGCCACGAAGGCCGCGATGGGCGCGGTCGATCCGAGACAGGCAAGCGCCATGACCACCGAATGCGACGAAACCGGCTTTGAAGCGCAGAATTCATCCCCGACCGAGCACCTCCTCGCCGAACTCCAGCTCTATGGCCATCGTCCCTTCCAGGATGAGCCCGACGCCCGACCGCTTCCCGAAGCCCGGATCGTCGCGGGCGCCGTCGCCGACATGTTTGACGCCCTCGTCTCCACCCTGGGCGACACCCGCCTTGAACCCGACCTCGAAGACCTGCTCTGGTCGACCGTCAATCTCTTCCACCGCGCCGCCAGCCGGATCGAGCGCGAACTCGACGACAACGAGCAGGCGCAAAAGCGCGGCCAGAAAGAACAGGACGGCTCAGAAATCCGCTCGGTCGAGCTCGAGCGCCTCACCGCCGAAGGGCAGACGCTGATCGAGCGCAGGAACAGCATGGAATTCTTCCGCGATCAGGCCGCCGACCAATTCGAGCGCCACCTCCACTCCGTCTGGCGCCCGCGCGCCGGGTCGATGGTCAATCATCGGGCGCTGACCTCAGCCGTGATCGACAGTCGGGATTTTCTTGCCGCCAAGCGCCGCTCCGAAAACGAGGTGCTCTTGCCCGTCGGCCCGAAGGTCGCTCTCACCGGTGGCCTCGACTTCAACGATCATCGCCTGGTCTGGGACAAACTCGACAAGGTCTTTGACAAGCACCCCGACATGGTTCTGCTGCATGGCGGCTCGCCCAAGGGCGCGGAGCTGATCGCCGCCCGCTGGGCCGATCATCGCAAAGTCCCGCAGATCGCCTTCAAACCCGACTGGACGAAACACGCCAAGGCGGCGCCCTTCAAGCGCAACGATCAAATGCTCGATGTTCTGCCCATCGGAGTCATGGTGTTCGCCGGGACAGGCATCCAGGAAAACCTCTGCGACAAGGCGCGCAAACTCGGGATCCCGGTCTGGAAGTTTTAGGATGGCGGCGCGTGAGCGCCGTTTCTGCTCTTTCGGCGGAATGATTTCTGCGGTCCCGCCGGCGGCAATCGCCCACGTAGTGGACATTCTGCTAGCAAAATGAACTCACACTCGTGGACCCAAAGTGGCCCGTCGCGATCGAAAATTTCGACGGCGGCGATGAGCGGATTGTGAGCGTAGCGCGATGGACCGTTCGCGAGAAGTGGCGGATTGACAGCACTCGCTCTGGAGCATTAGCTATCTATCGGAAGATAGCTAAGGGAGAACTGCGTGAGCGAGGTCAAGATCGCTATCATGGACGCAGCGGAACAGCGCATGCGACTCGGCGGCTTCGGCGGCTTTAGCTTTCGCGAAATCGCGGCGGATGTGGGGATAAAGAGTTCAAGCGTCCACTACCACTTTCCGACCAAGGAAAATCTCGCCGCGGCCGTTATCCGGCGTTGGGCCCAAGCGGTCTCGCAGCACGTCGACGAAGCGCTGGCGAAGGACCCCGATCCTATCCGGGTCTGGACCAAAATCTTTCGAGGAACCGCCATGTCTGAACCTAGCATGTGCCCATGCACGGTGCTCGGTGCCGCCTCGCAAGACCTGCCGGAGGAAGTGTCGAGCGAAGTGAAAGGCTTTTTCAAAATGTGCCTTGACAAGCTGGTCGCCCGAGGATTGTCGCAGAGCAAAGCCGCCGAATTCCTGTCGACGCTCACGGGCGCCTTGGTCGTCGCCAATGCGCTCCGAGACCCAACGGCGTATGACCGCGCAACCTGCGACCTGTTGCGACGGCGCGAGGAGGCAGTTGCTTGACCGCTTGCACCAATCAGGCGTCAATCCAATTGACCGGGCCGAGAAACTCCATCTTGCCGATATCGACTCCGTTATGGCGGAGGATCGCGTAAGCCATCGCGACGTGAAAGTAGACGTTCGGAATTGTCATTTGCAGGAGATAGTCTTCGCCGCCAAGGACCTTGCCGGCGGGCGCGAAAGACAGGGCGACTTTCCGCGCGGCGGCCCCGGCATATTGCGGTTCCTTCACGCTCAGAGCAAAGGCGACGGTCTTACGAATGCGGGCCCGCACGTCGTCGATCGTCTGCTCTGTGTCCTCATGCCCGGGCGGCGTCTGCCCGGATAGCCAGGCTGCCGCCGCCTTGACATAGTCGCACGCGCTCTGAACCTGATAAATGAACGGTTTCATGTCGGGCGCGAGGCGGGCGGACATCAGCACGCCGACGTCGAACTTCCTGGCGGCTGCCTGCTGCTCGGCTTTTTCGAGCCAAGTCTCCAGGTTCCTCAAAGCTTGCGCGCATTGCGAAATCGCGTGGGCGTACATGATCCCTCCCTGCGAGTGCTGCAGTGTCCGCGCCCACCGATGGTGGGGCTTATATCCCAATTGACCGAACCAGCAGGCGGTAATCGATGCACCGATAAAGCGTTCGCACCGATGGTCAGCATCGATTGTGCACGGGCCGGAAAGGAACGCCACAACGCTTACGATATCCTCGATCACGCCATGTCGACCAGAGCGCGCGGCGGTCGCGCCACCAGTTTCTCTCCACTGCCTTTCACGACCTATCGATAGATCGTTATCGAAAAAATAACCCTGGATGTTTCGGCCGTCAATGCCTATCTACCGATAGATTTATTAATCAGGAAACCAAAAGCTATGTCGCGGCGGCGCTCGCGATCGAGGAACGCGCCCACCCTCATCGTCGCGGCCAATGCAATCGACGAACCAAGGAGAGGATGCAATGAGCCAGATCCACAATGCCTGCCGCTTCACCGAGTTGCACGTCAAAGGCGCGCCGCTGCTGCTCTACAATGCATGGGATGCCGGCAGCGCCAAAGCGATTCTCGCGGCGGGCGGGCGGGCGAGCGATCGCGACGAGCAGTTGGTCCGTCGCGGCGGCGCACGGCTATCGGGACGGCGAGGCCATCCCGATCGCTTTCGCCGAGCAAATCGTGGGGCGGATCGCGGCGAGCGTCGACGCCCCGGTCACCGTCGATTTTGAGGGCGGGTACAGCGAGGACGACGGCGAGCTTGCCGACAATGTTTCGCGGCTGCTCGATCTGGGCGTTGTCGGCGTCAATTTCGAGGACCGGGTCGTGAAGGGCTCGGGCCTCTATGATATCCACCGGCAAGCGCGACGGATCGCCGCCATTCGCAACGCTGCCGAGAAAAGGCGCATCGATCTTTTCATCAACGCCCGCACCGACATCTTCTTCGAACAGAAGGACCACGCAGGCCCAGCAGTCGGCGAAGCTCTCGACAGAGCCAAGGCCTATGCGGACGCGGGGGCGTCAGGTTACTTCGTCCCCGGCGTTGAGGACGATGCGCTGATCGGGCGAATATGCGACAACGTGTCCATGCCCGTCGCATTGCCTCATGCGAAATGCTCCTGAATAGCGCCTCGTTGCCTCATCTAATTTGCTCCCGAGAGCGATTAGAGCATGGGGTAGACGATGAGGCGGATGAGCATGGCCACGCGCAGGGAAATGACGGCGGCTGTCGCGCAGCGTTATAGTAAGGCCGATCGCGCCGAAAAGACGCGACTCCTCGACGAGTTCGTCCTCGTCTCTGGCTATCACCGAAAGCACGCGATGCGTCTTCTGCGGGCCAGCAAGGAAGAACGGCCGGCGGTTCGCAGGGCGCTGCGACGGGTTTATGACGAGCCCGCGCGCTCCGCTTTGATCGTGCTCTGGGAGGCGTCCGACCGGGTCTGCGGCAAAAGGCTGAAGCCTTTGCTGCCCTTGCTTATCGAGGCGATGGAACGCCACGGCCATTTGTCGCCGGCGCCGGAAATCACATCCAAGATCCTGGCGATGAGCGCCGCGACCATCGACAGGTCGCTGCGGCCTGTCCGCGAAAAATCCCGTCTCGGCGTCGCCCGTCGACAGGCCTCAAGCGCGCTCAGACGCAGCGTGGCGGTGCGCACTTTCGCCGACTGGCAAGACCCGCAGCCGGGCTTCGTCGAAGCCGATCTCGTCGCCCATAGCGGACCCTCTCCGCGCGGCGGGTTTCTTTACACCTTCGTTCTCACCGATGTAGCGACCGGCTGGACGGAATGCGCCCCGCTGCTTGTGCGCGAGCAACATTTGTTGCGCGAAGTCTTGACCGAATTGCGCAAGCAGCTGCCTTTCGCGTTGCTTGGCTTCGACACGGACAACGACACGGTTTTCCTGAACGAGACCATCAAGACCTATTGCGAAGAGGCCGGCGTCGTGTTCACGCGATGCCGACCATATAAAAAGAACGACCAAGCCTTCGTCGAGCAGAAGAACGGGGCCATCGTTCGCCGGATGGTCGGCTATCGACGGTTTGAAGGGCTGACGGCGGCCGCGGCGTTGGCGCAGCTCTATCGCGCGTCCCGGTTGTTCGTGAACTTCTTCCAGCCCTCGTTCAAATTGCTGAGCAAAGAGCGCGATGGCGCGCACGTGCGCAAACGCTATGACGCGCCAACGACCCCACACCAACGCCTGCTCGCCGACGCCCGCCTGCCTGAAACCGCGCGCGAACGGTTGCAGGTGACATATCGCGGTCTCGACCCGATCGCGCTCTTGCGCGAAATCCGCGCTTGCCAAAGTCGCCTCGTCGAATTGGCCGATGTTTCAGCGCCCGCGCAGGAGAAGACGGCCCCTTTGCCCATCGAGCAATTCCTGTCAGGCTTACGCATTGCCTGGAAGGACGGTCAAGCGCGGCCGACCGATCGAGCCAAGCCGAAACCAAAACGCGAACGACGTCGACCCGACCCACTCGTCGCCGTCACGACTCAACTGCGAGCCTGGTTCTTGGCCGAACCGTGGCGATCGGGCAGCGAATTGCTCGCCAAGCTTCAAGCTGAATATCCTGGCGACTATCCCGCATGCCTGCTGCGCACCTTGCAACGTCGGCTGAAAGTTTGGCGCAGCGAGCGCGCTCATGATCTGGTGTTTGGATCCGCCAGAACTCCGCCGCTCGACGTCCCAGAAGACAGAGGAAGTTGACCCGGGTTGGCCGTTCATCGCACCACCACCATTATCGGCGAGACGGAGCCGGCTTTGTCAATGACGGCCCTTCGGGCCGCCGCCAAAGGCGGTCGCGGTGCGATCATTGACAAACCCGACCCGCTCGCCAAGACGGCTCTCCGCGATAATGAATGGCCGACGATGTTGGCGGTTGCAGCCAAACACCTCGCCGTCACCCTTGCTCCAGCGGAAATTTTAGCGAAAATGCCGGGAGCAAAATGGTTGAGGCAACAGCCAAGGGGCTTCGGGAACATTCTTCGGTGAGGCAACACGCCCGTGAACGTCATGGTCATGGAAGGTTTGCCATCGCATGCCCGTCTGTCCGAACTCGGCGTCGCGCGCATCAGTTATGGCCCCATTCCCTTCATCCGCGCTATGGAAGCGCTCGGACAGGAAGCGAGCGCAACGTTCAACCGAGCCACCCGTTCGGACTCCTGAGCCGGCGAGGCGGACGGCGGAAAGCCATACGCTGCTAGCCTCCGGCGGCGGCACCGGGGGATCACCGACCATAACCGCGATATCGCGACGCAATATCTCCGCCCCGCTTTTGCGTGGTAGAATTCCCCGTTGGCGTTTTGTGCGACAATCAAGTTCCGCTATTGGCGCATCTTTCCCATTCAGCCATCGACCGATTTTTTATCGGGACCAGTCCTAGCAATCCGCCCGTGAGCGGCGCACACGTTCATTCAACATTCCGCTCCAAATCTCAGCACCGAGCACCATCCCCGCTTCCAGTAGCGCTTATCCTTGATCCCGCCCACGGCCTGACGCCATCAACCCGTGAAGGGTCCGCTACGCAAGCGTGCGGCCGCTGCGGCTGCGCCTGCGCGGTGATTGCGGCCCTGCGCCGGCTTCATCGGGCGCCTGTCAAGCGGGGATGGTCCCCGCCTCCAAGACAGGAGCCGGAACAATGTCTCAAGCCCTCAGCACCGCACACCTCCGCGCCTGGAACCTCGCCAACACCCTCATGGTCTGCATCATCGTCTTTCAGGCCGGCAACGGCGACTACGGCGTCATGCCGACCGACGAATATGACGGCGATCCGGCGGCCGTGGTGCACGAATTCGATCCATTTACCCGTTAATTCAACGAGTCCGAGGTCCGGTGGCGCAATAATCGCGCGCCGGACCCCCCATTCCTCCCGCGAACGATCATTCGCCAGCTGCGGTCTTCGCCCCCGGAACCGGCGGCGCGACAAAAGAGCTACCGCCGAAATCGACGGGGCAGCCCCTGCCTCCTACGCCAGAGACCTTGACAAAACGTGCGCCAAATCGTTCTAGTTTTGTTCCTATGATAACCTGATCGAAAGCAACCCCATGGCTCCCCTGCGCTTGGTCGGGACCAAACTCGTCTTGCCGTTGGCCCTCCACTCGGTCTGCGCCGGCTTTCCCAGCCCGGCAGACGATTATCTCGATGAAAACATCGATCTCACGCGGTTGCTGATCGTCAATCCCCCGGCCACGTTTCTCTGGCGGGTGGAGGGGAAATCGATGATCGACG
This sequence comes from Candidatus Rhodoblastus alkanivorans, assembly GCF_022760755.1. Lineage (NCBI taxonomy): Bacteria > Pseudomonadati > Pseudomonadota > Alphaproteobacteria > Hyphomicrobiales > Rhodoblastaceae > Rhodoblastus > Candidatus Rhodoblastus alkanivorans. Next base: position 135,708 of record NZ_JAIVFP010000002.1, on the reverse strand, counting down.
CCGGGATTTTTCCCGGCGATCTCGTCGTTGTCGACCGCAGCCTCGAGCCCCGGCACGGTGACGCTGTTATCGCCATCGTCAATGGCGAACGGTCGATCAAGCGGATCAATCTGCGCGGCGGCGGCGAACTGCTGCAATGCGCCAATCGCCGGATGCCGCCCTTTGTCCTGCCGGAATGCGCGGAAGTCGAAATCTGGGGCGTCGTGACCTGGTGTCTGCGCGGCCTCCGCCGGGCTGGGCCCTGATGACCTTCGCGCTCATTGACGGCAACAGTTTTTATTGCTCCTGCGAGCGGCTTTTCCAGCCGAAGCTGGAGCGTCGGCCGGTCATTGTCCTGTCGAATAATGACGGTTGCGCGGTGGCGCGCACCACCGAGGCTGTCAGGAGCCACCTTGGAATGAGAATATGAAGATTATTTGGGATTTGGCCATCAATAGTGAGAATTTCGTCCTGCAACATTCTCACTATTGATGGCTTGCGTCGGCGGCCTCGGGCAGTTCGAATTTCGCTTCGCGGCAGAATTTATCGAAGTTTCGCTGGCCCCTCAGAAGGGTCGCCCTGCGCAGATCCCGAAGCATGGCGGGATTAGCCAAAACGCGCGCCAGTCCCGCGAGCCATGCGCGCTGCTTTTCGTCATCGTCAAAGACGCGTTCATCGTCGCTCATTCCGGCCACCGAATTTGCTCTAACGTTCGGCACCAAAATTCTCACAATTGATGGCCAAGTCAACGCAGATTATCAAATTAGATGGATATTCATAAATATCATGGCGAAGCCTAAACACTTGATTTCGTTGCATTCGATTTCTCACCCCAAGATGTCGCCTGACAGCCGGTTCCGTCACAAAACCCAGGCGCAAGCCACGCCTGCGGACGGAATTGTCCGAGGCCGACGAGCGCCGCCTGGCCGAGGCCGTGACGCTATTCGGCCTGCCAAAGGCCGAAGTCGTGCGGCGGCTGATCCGCGCTTCGGTGCAGGCGGGGCCGGCGCTCTCGGCAGAGAACACGCGAGCCGTCGTCGAGCTGGCGAGCCAGGTGCGGATGGTCGGCCGCAACTTGGCGCAGGTTCTCAAAGCGATCCATCGCGGCCAGGCTGTGCGGCTGGAGGACAGCGAGGCGGTCTGGCGCGGCCTGCACGAGGTCGTCTCAGCACTCAATGACGAGCTCACCGAAATGACGGTTGCCTACGGATCGAAGCTGCGGCGTGAGGCGAAACTGACCTTGCCGGCGGAAGACCAATGAGCCAAGCCGCCCAAATCGACTGGTGGCTGGGGCAAGTCGAGGCGACCCGGCGCGCGGTCCTGGGGGGACGGGACGAGCGCCGGCGACTGTGGCCGTCGGGCGTCGTCGATGACGCGCCGCGGGGGCGCCGCGCGCAGGCGCCGCGACCGACGGAGGCACCAGCCAGAGAGGCCGGCATTGAGGGCAGGACGATCAGCGGCGGCCGGGACGACGAACGCCGCCGCCGCCTGCCTGTGGCCTCTGGTGGCGGCGGGGTGACGGGTGGGACAGGCGCTCCGCGGTCGGAAAGCGCGACGATCGCCGGCGACCTATCCGGTGGCGGTGGAAAGAGCGGTGGCGCACTCGGCCGCGCGAGAAAACTCGCCGCAGGCTACCAGCCCGCCGTCATCAAGGTGGTGTCTTACGCGCGCGGCGCGGCTCGGGCGACGGCGACCGGGCAATATGTGCAACGCGATGACGTCGCCCTCGAAACCCATGACGGACGCATGCTGACGGACCGCGAGGCGGTCGCAGAAGAAATCAAGGCCTGGTCGGCGAGTTTCTCCAGGCGGGCGGAGAGTCAGGACGTCGTGGCGCTACGGCTGAAGTTGAGTGGCGTTTCCGACACGCCCGAGGGCCGGGCGGCATACGAAAAGGCGGTCGCCGCCGGATTCGAGGGGCATTGTCACGCCTGGCGCATCGACGCCTCGCCTTCGGGCGAAATCGAGGCGCGCGTGGTCATCGCGACGGCGGGCGCGCCGAAGGAGCGGTTCCGCATCCGCGAGGAGCGTGTTGACGCCGAGGGGGACGGATTTGCGCGCCGTCGCCTCGACGGCAAATCCGAAGCGGCCATCAAGGCGCGCATCGAGGCCGCCACGGAATTCGCGCCGCAGACGATCGCCGTCGTCCCCGGCGCCGCCGGGCACGGCCGGGACGGGGTCGGCGACCGGCTAACCAGGCTCGTAGAAAAAGGCGCGGCGGCCGACGACCGCGGCGAGACGATCGCAAACCCGGGCGACATTCGTTTGGCCGCGCGGCAATGGGGCCCGTCGCTGCGTTCGCAATCGTCGCGTGACACGATGCATCTGATCATTTCGGCGAAGGCGGGGACCGACGTCGCGGCGCTGACCAACGCTGCACGCGCCTTCCTGCACGACCGTTTCGCCGACCACAAATTCATGTTCGGTGTCCATAACGACAAGGAGGCCGACGGGCACATCCACGCCCACGCGGTCATCACCGTCAGGAACGAGTCTGGCCAAAAAATCCATCCGAACCGCGACACGTTTCGCGACTGGCGCGAATCTTACGCCGAGCACGCGCAGGCGCAGGGGCTCAAAATCGTCGCGACTTCGGCGAAGGAGCGGGCGTCGTCGCAGAGCTACGGCCCGAAGGACAAGGCGGTCGTCGACACAGCCGAGCGGCCGCGGCCGGCGCGCGAGGCGCGCGACCGCGCCTATGCCGCCGATCCGGCCAATCAGCGTCTCATCGACAACGCCCGCCAACGCATCCGCACGGCGCGGACAAATCCGATCCGGTTGCCGGCGTCGGAACCAGACCGCCGCGCAGTCAACGAGGGCGTCGCGGCCTGGAGCGCAATCGTTCGGGAAAATCCGGAAAACGCCGCCGCCCGCGACATGCTCGAGCGTTTGAGCCTCGCGCAGGCGGTCGGCGGCATTCTACACGCGATCGAAAAACGCGTCGCCCTTTTGCCGAGGAGAACCAGGACATGGCGATCACGTCGGAGAAGATGACGAAGGATCTGCGCTTGATGAATGATGCGGTTTCGCGCACCGCCGATCTTCTCGACGGCGCGACCAAACAGCAGTTTCGGGAGCGGTCGGCGCGCTATCTTGAGACGCTCGTCAACCGCATCGACCTGCAACGGGCGCAAGAGGGCGGCGCCCAAGAGCTTTCGCGCGCCGAGGCGATCCGCGCGAAAGAGGAGCGGGAGGCGGCGGAGGCGCGGCGACTCGCGGATCGGGCGATCGACGCCAAGCGCCGCCAGGAGGGAAGGGGCGGGGTTGATCCCGAGTCGCAGCGCGACACCCTCGCCGATCGGGCAATCGTCGCCGGCGCGCAGCAAGCTGCGGCGCGTGAGGCGCGGGAGGCTGCCGCGGCGCGAGAGGCGGCGAACATCCTTGCCGATCATCCGGCGCGGCCTTTGCCGCAGGCGTTGGTCGAGTCCAACGCGCTGGCAAAACTCCGCGCCGAGCAAGAAAAGGTCTTGCACGACATCGAGGGCGAGGGCGCCGAGGCGCAGACGAACAAAGGTCAGCGAATGGCGTGATGCGCCAGCGACGGCGCCAGAATTCGAACTCAGCGCAGCAGCTTCATCCGCAGGGCGATGGCGATCGCGTGGCCCTTGGTGACGGCTCCGAGTTTTTCGCGCGCCGACAAGAGGTGTTTGACGACGGTGGGCTTGGAGATTCCGAGGATGACGGAAATCTCCCAATCGGTTTTGCCTTCGGCCGCCCAGAGCAGGCAGTCGAATTCTCGCGGGCTGACCTTGCCGAGGAGACGCCGGCGGCTTTCTTGGTGATGGAGAAAGGCGCCGACCGCGTAACTGGCGGCGAAGCCGAGCAGGGCGCGGCCCTCCGCGTCGACGTCAGCGTTAGAGCCGCCGAACGACACCGCCGCGAGGCTGCCGTCGAGCGTCGGCACGGGAACGACATAGCCCTCGCGCAGGCCGAATTCCGCCGCCTCGCCTTTGATAAGCGTAACGTCCTTCGCCGCCGGGCAGGAGCGGTATGCGTCCTCCCAATCGAAGGGGGTTCGCTCGTGTTGCAGGCGATGAACGATCGGGTCGCGAAAGACGTAGCCGCGGTCATGATAGCGGGCCGACCATTCCGAGGGGAAACGCTGGAACAGGATCCGCGATGCGATCTCCTCGGGCGAGACGCGGGCTGTAGGTACGATGCCGGCAAACACAGAGTTGAAGCCGTACTGGACGGCAATTTTCAGCAGTGAACGTTCGACTTCGGCCGCGTCGCTGGAACGCTCGATGCTTTCAATGAACCGCCACGTCTCATCAAAATCTTTATCCAATATCGTTTGTCCTCTGCATATACGACGAAACGCGCTCGTTGGCGCGAGGGGACCCTCTCGACACTGTTCAGGTTGAGGGGAATTTTTCCACGGAATCGGGGCCGAAATGCGAAGCCTAAGCACGACTTTCGACTATGTCCGGCGTGGCGTTCCGAACGCAAAAAGCGCCGGCATTACCCAGGGTGCGCTGGCATCCTTTGCCATCGGTTACCGTCGAAAGGCCGTCGTGCCGGACGAGATCCTGAAATTGTCGGAGGCGGCCACGTTGCTCAAGGTCGCCGAAAGGACCGTCTATACAATGGCGCAGAGATCGGCGATTCCGGCATTTGAGGTTCACGGCCATAGGCAACAGCGCCACTGTCGGCAACAATGATGTTGCCCGCCTTGGTATCGATCAAGGCAACTTCGGTCTTGAGTCGCAGGTCGATGCCGGCCTCAGTGTCAAAGCTGTCCCGGCGCAGCGGCAACCAGTCTTCCGGAGCATTGCCGGCGAGATAATCCTTCGACAGATTTGGCCGATCGACCGGCGGCGCGATATCGCTGCTCAACATGACGATGCCGCCGCAAAACCCCTGCCGCCTCAACATCTCTGCCGCGGCGAATCCCGCGGCGCCGCCCGACGATCACAATCTTGTCGGCCGCTTTTACGGGACCCTTGCCGCGCGGCTTTGGCTGGTTGCGTTTTTGCCGGACGAAGATGCGATCGCCCTCCTGCTCGACTTGCCAGACGCCGAGCAGGTTCAGCGCCGGAGCGCGCGTCGCTTCCCCGGTTTTAAGGTCGAAGCAGGCATGATGCCAGGGACACCGGATGCTGTCCCCGACCACAAGGCCCTCGGCGAGCGGCCCGTGGTAATGACTGCAATGCGCATCGATAGCGAAAATCTCCGGGCCCGAGCGCACCAGCGAAACATCCTGATCGCCGACATGGCCGAGCAAGGTCTCGCCGGTGAAGTCATTTCATGCAACGCCTTCTGCGAGATCTGGTCCAGCCGGCGGAGCTTGCTCTTCAGCCATGTTTACTCCTCCATCGTAGCAGCAATTGACGAGCCCCACTCTATATCAAGTCGCTATGCCAAGGAATTCCTGGCGGGTCAGCGCGTTGTCGCGGAAGCATCCCAGCATGCGGCTGGTGACCAGGTCCGTGCCGGGCTTGTGGACGCCGCGCGTGGTCATGCAATGATGCGTCGCCTTGATGATCACGCCAACGCCCTGCGGCTTGAGCACGTCGTTGATGGTGTTGGCGATTTGCGCCGTCATCTTTTCCTGAATTTGCAGGCGTTTGGCGTAAACGTCCACCACCCTGGCCAGCTTGGAGATGCCGACCACGCGGCCATCTGGAATGCACGCCACCCAGGCCCGGCCGATGATCGGCGCCATGTGGTGCTCGCAATGGCTTTCGAAGCGTACGTCGCGCAGCACGATCATTTCGTCGTAGCCGTCGATCTCCTCGAAGGTCTTTTCCAGAATCTCCGCCGGGTCTTGGTCGTAGCCAGAGAAAAACTCCTCCAAAGAGCGGGCCACGCGAGCGGGAGTCTCGATCAGGCCGTCACGCTCGGGATCCTCGCCGGTCCATCGAATAATTGTGCGCACCGCAGCTTCGACTTCGGCCCGACTCGGCTTCTGGACTTCGCGCTGCGGCATTCTTGCGCAATCCAGCGCATGTACAATCGGAATCACGGGCACACTCCTCCGTACAGACGTCGAAACGACGCCCGTCGCATAATTGAAGCCTGTTAGATGGACCGCGGGCGAAAAGGTTCCCGATTAGCCGGACAGGCCGAGACGGGCCAGAACCGCGACGGTCAGACGCTCGCACCGCCGGCCGGCGAATGGAAAGGCGTCCATCAGGACGGGGCCGATCTGCCTGTCTAATTGCTCGCGAACGAGCCGTCTGGCGCGGTGCAGCCTAGTTTTGACGGTTTCAGGTCGAACGCCAAGGATCTCCGCGGTGTCTTCGACGCTCATTCCTTCGATAACCCGTGTGATGAAAACAATTCGATAGGCTTCGGGAAGCTTGTCGGCGGCCTGTTCGACAAGCTGAAGAATTTGACGCTGAGCCATCGTTCGTTCCGGATCGTCGGCTTTTGACGTGAGAGGAAATTGAATGATTTCCGCCGCGGTTCGCTGTGTTTCGAATTTCACGATATCCACAGTCGAACGCTGGGCTCTGAGCCGTCCCAGTGCTTCATTCATCGTGATTCGAGCGAGCCAGGTCGATAGACTGGAGTCGCCGCGGAAGCTGTCGAAGTGGGTAAAGGCGCTGACATAAGCTTCCTGAACGACATCCTCCGCCTCGCTATCGTTGCGGAGAATACTCCGGGCAATGCGGTAAAGTCGCTGATTGTATTTCTGCATGATTGTCCGGAACGCACCGCCATCCCGTTGCAAGGCGCGCCGCACCAATTCGGCATCTTCCAGCTTGCCATCGGCGTCATGCGCGAGCGGCCCCTCTGAATTTTGTCTCACGATTTCTCTCCTACCGTCGTTCGATGGTTCAGGATCAAAAAGGTTCCTGAAAATATGCGAATTTCCATATGAGTTCCAACCTGCCCGTCTTAATACCGCACGGGTGCGTTCCTAAGCGGATTCCGCAGCGGACCGGGTGATTTCGCGAATCACGGCGCTCGGCCGCGCCGTCGGTGGTCAGATCGGCGGCGCGATCGAGGATGCGACTGGCGGCCCGAATGCCGGTGACATGCGGCCTCCGTCAACGTCGGGCAGTGTTACCGCAACGCCGCCGGCCACCAGAGGCTATGGACAAGGAGGAGGCGGTGGTGGCGGTGGCGGTAATAGTGGTGATCGCGGTACGAGTTCCCCACCTGAGGACCCCTTCTGAAAACGTTCGATTTGGTCAAAACGCGAACCAAACCGAACATGCGTTCCGACACGCCGATGCTGCAGGTTTGCAATGACAGGATGAAATAGATGCGGTCTGAAACGACCTTGCCAGCAGTTCTGCTCACTTGCCGCAAGGTCAGTTGAGCTAAGCGTCTTCTCTGATTGGGGTCGCTGAAGTCAAGCTGCTCCTGTTCGATCTTCCAAAATGGTGGTCGTTTCGTTCGCGTGGGTCACGCGCTTCTCTTCGCGGTCGGCGTTTGGCCGCCGCATGATGGGATCAGTAAGGCGAGGCGTCTCAATCTGTTTCACGACCTTGCTTTCGGCTCGCAGGCGCTGGACTCTCAACGAGATCATCTTGCCCTTCGTCTCCACGGGAACGATCCGCTTTACCCTCCGGGCGAATTCCTGCCCACATCCTGACAGGAGCGGCCACCTGGCGGTCGAGACGCGGGAGCTGCGGCGAGGCTTCTGGACTGAAGCCTCCTGTCTGAGAGGATGTGATTGCCACATCAACCCTCTCAGGCCGCGCCATCTCGCCCGCGCCCATTATTTTCGATGCGACACATCATGACCACGACGCTGCCCGCAGTTCTCGCGCCGCTATCGCCTCGACGCCGCCATCCGCCAAGGATTATTCCCTCGCGCCTCCAAGCACCCAGAAAACCCGGGCACGGCCGGCGCGGCGGTCGTCGGCATGATTGGTCCCACCAATGCGCCTCGTCTGGCCCTTATCTCGCCAACCGATGGCTTTGTTCCGAACAGCTCGCCGCGTGCGATCCGATTTGCGTGAAGTCGCCGCGCGCGATTCCGCCGACGAAATCTAGGGCTTCACGCCGCGCCCGTTCTAACGCGTCCGCGAAAAAAAAGCGACGTTTGAGCAATCAACTCCTTACGCGCCGCGCGCCGCGAAAGTAAAGTAATGTGCGCGAGGCGGGCGCGAAATCGGCCATCATGGGCGCCAAAGTACAATTCCCTTCGCGGTGCCGCGCTCTACGATCTGGCATAAATTTGGGGAAGAACGTGGCGTTTTCGACTCGCACGCTCTCGGGATTTCCCTTGCCGCCAAACCCGTCAGCATCGTCTATCCCAAACATCCTTTCGCACGGGAATGGCCGGTCGGCGGCGCCGTACAGGCCAGCGCCGTCGATCTGGCCGACGCCATCGACAGGGAAACGGCCGGGCTTTCGGCCTCCGGCGAATTGAACAGGATTTTCTCGGCCTATGGCGTCACTTGGCGCCGGCCGAAGGAAGATCAATGACCGAAAAAAGTTCCTGAAAACGGACGCCGTTTTTGGGAATGTGACGGTCGACAGAAATGTTGGAGCGCGGGCGACGTTTCGGTTAAACGCGTCAAGCTCCGGCGAGGTCAGACGCCCGGCGGGCTCCGCTTTGGCGCCAGGCTAAAATGCGGCGGAACCACCGCCGCGGCTTCTTGGGAGGAATGGGAATGATTAAAAAGATACTGTTGGCCAGCGTTTCCGTCATGGGGATGGCTTTTGCCGGCGCCGCTTACGCCGGCCCGGTCACCGGCGACGATCTGCTCAATGACGCGACCAATCCGAAGTCGGTTCTGACCAATGGCGGCCTTCAGGGTCACCGTTTCAGCCCGCTCAAACAGATCAGCACCGCCAACGTCAAGGACCTCGTCCCGGCCTGGTCCTTCTCCTACGGCGGCGAAAAACAGCGTGGCCAGGAAGGCCAGGCCCTGGTGCATGACGGCGTCGTCTACATCACCGCGTCCTACAGCCGCATCTTCGCCATGGACGCCAAGACCGGCGACAAGCTGTGGGAATACGACCACCGCCTGCCTGAAGGCATCATGCCCTGCTGCGACGTGATCAACCGCGGCGCCGCCATTTACGGCGACAAGGTCTATTTCGCGACCCTCGACGCCCAGATCGTCGCCCTCGAAGCCAAGACCGGCAAGGTCGTGTGGCACAAGGCCATCGACGACTTCAAGGCCGGCTATTCCAACTCCGCCGCGCCCCTGATCATCCCGACCAAGGCCAATGGCGCGCTGATCATCACCGGCGTCTCCGGCGGTGAATTCGGCGTCGTCGGCCGCGTCGAGGCCCGCAACGTCGACACTGGCGAGTTGGTGTGGTCGCGCCCGGTTCTCGAAGGCTTGACCGGCACTTATCAGGGCAAAGAAACCACCATGACCGGCAAGGCCAACGAGACCTGGGCCGGCGACCAATACAAGACGGGCGGCGGCGCCACCTGGCTCGGCGGCACCTATGATCCGGAAACCAAGCTGGTGTTCTTCGGAACCGGCAACCCGGCGCCGTGGAATTCCTGGCTGCGCCCCGGCGACAACAAGTGGACCGCCTCCCGCATCGCCATCGACCCGGAAAACGGCGAGATGAAGTGGGGCTTCCAGACCACCCCGCATGACGGTTGGGACTATGACGGCGTGAACGAGTTCATTCCGTTCGACCTGAACAAGGGCGGCAAGACCATCAAGGCCGGCGCCACCGCCGACCGCAACGGCTTCTTCTATGTTCTCGACCGGACGGACGGCAAGTTCATCTCGGCCATGCCCTTCGTGAGCAAGATCACCTGGGCCAAGGGCATCGACGCCAATGGTCGTCCGATCTACAACGACGATTTCCGTCCGGGCGATCCGTCCTTGTCGGCCGATGGCAAGAAGGGAACCGAAGTCTTCGCGGTTCCGTCCTTCCTCGGCGGCAAGAACCAGATGCCGATCGCCTATTCCGACCAGACCAAACTGTTCTATGTGCCGTCGAATGAATGGGGCATGGACATCCACAACGAGCCGGTCGTCTACAAGAAGGGTGCGGCCTTCCTTGGCGCGGGCTTCAACATCAAGCCGGTCTTCGAAGATCATATCGGCTCGCTGAAGGCGATCGATCCCGCCACCCAGAAGGTGGTGTGGGAATACAAGAACAAGGCTCCGCTGTGGGGCGGCGTCCTGACCACCGCTGGCGGCCTCGTCTTCACCGGCACGCCTGAAGGCTATCTGAAGGCTTTCGACGCCAAGACCGGCGCCGAACTCTGGAAGTTCAACGTCGGCACCGGCATTGTCGCCCCGCCGATCGCCTGGGAGCAGGATGGCGCGCAAATGATCGGCATCTCGGCCGGTTGGGGCGGCGCTGTTCCGCTGTGGGGCGGCGAAGTCGCCAAGTCCTTCAAGGGAATCGACCAGGGCGGCTCCTACTGGGTGTTCAAGCTGGCTCCCCGTTCCGCCACCGACTGATGAAATCGGGTCGCTTCCACCATCCTTCGTCGAAGCGGCCTGACGAAATCTGGTGAACGAAAGTCTTTCGGCGTTTTCGCAGGCACGACGCGTCGTTGCGCGCGAAAAAATTGCGCTCTTCCGGCTGAGGCAGGAGGAGCGCCACAAACATCTCATCCGGTCGAAGGTCATAATCATGAAACATGTTTTCCTCCTCATCGTCGCGATGGCCGGCGCCGGCCCGGCCTTTGCGCAGGACACCACGGAAGCGGATTGGATTCGCGATCCGGCTATGGGCAATTACAAGGCCTATGCCGAATTCAAAATGGCGCATTACGACGCCGCCCGGCATGTATGGGAAGTCCTGGCCGGACGTGGCAACCCGGACGCGCTGTTCAACCTCGCCATCCTCGCCGAGGACGGCCTTGGCGAACCGAAGGATCTCGCCAAGGCCGAATCCCTTTACGTCGCGGCGGCCGACGCGGGCGGCTTCAAGGCGCAATACCGCCTGGGAGTCCTTTACAGCGGCGACGGCCCCTTGCGAAACATCGACAAGGCGCGCCACTTTCTGAGCCTCGCCGCGCAACAGGGAGACCACGACGCCGCCGATCGCCTGGCGTCACTGGCGCACCCCGATCGACCTCCCAGCGAATTCGAGCAGGCCGAACTGCTGAGCAGCAGCGGTCGCCAAGCCGAGGCGGCGGCGATCTACCAGCGACTGGCCGACAGCGGCGACCGCCGCGCCCAGACGCGACTCGCCTGGATGTACGAATCCGGCCAGGGCGTCGAGCGCGACCTCGATGAGGCCGGGCGGCGGTTCATGATCGCCGGGCAAGCGGGCGACGCCGAGGCGCAATACGCGCTCGCGGTGATGTTCAAGACCGGCAAGGGCCGCCCCGTCGACGCGGAACAGGCGGAGCAATGGCTGCAACGCTCCGCCGCGCAGAAATACCCGCCGGCGCGCGCCGCCTTGGCCGCCCAGCATAGCGACGAATAGAAACGGCCGGCGACGTCCTGGCAAGATTCTGCCGCGGAAACCCCGGACTCGCGCGGACCTCCCCGCCTTGCTCACGCCACAGGTGTCGGCCTTGTAATGACCCAGCATAGTCAATCCCTTGTCGGGACCGACCACCGAAATGGCGGTGGAAACCACATCGGCCAGCGCCGCCCTTTCCGCGATCACCGAGACGCAGGCGAAGGAGGCGGGCGACAGGTAAGCCGGCGTCGACTAAAGATGATTGCCTGTACGCTTTACAGGCGACGCACGATCAAGGAGGCGACCACCAAACGTTATCACTATGACGATCACGCGCAGCTCGCGGCTCATCTCGAAAACTTTGTGGCCGCCTACAATTTTGTCCGTCGGTTGAAAACGCTCAAGGGCCTCACGCCTTACGAAGCCGTCTGCGAAGCATGGACAAAAGAGCCCGAACGATTCAGACTCGATCCAATCCATCAAATGCCGGGCCTAAACATCTAACCAATCGTGCAACGGGCCTTTGCGCTTGCCGATGACGCGCAACAGGGAGGTCGCTGCGAGAACCGAGCAGCGTTCGGATGTGTCAATTGCCCTGTTTGGTGATGGCGCCGAGCGTCGGCAAACGGACGCTCGGACTTTGCCTCGGCGTAATGCCGAGGCAGGCGGCAAAGTCGCGTCCCAATTTGAACACGCCCGGGTCCGGCACATTAGCGACGACCGCCGTGGCGATGAGCTTGCCCACGCCGGGAATCTCGTCGAGCAAACGATTCTTCTCGCATTGCGCTTGAGCGCTGGCGATTTCGCCCCGCAGATCGTTGAGCGACTTGTCGAGCCCGTCAAGTTGATGAGCTAGAACCTTGACGGCCACCCTGGCGGCGTTTCGAAGGGCGGTTTGACTTTCAGCGAGATTCAGCAAATCATCGACGCCGCCGATTCCTTTGGCGTCGACAAGGCCGAAATCGAATCCTTTTGGAACATGACGCTCTTGACATCCCTCGCCACGATTCGCCTCTGAACGGATCTGTCGACCACATTCATGAAATCATAGCGAGGGCGCATTTTATGTTTCAATACTTGGCGACAACCGGCGTCTCCCCACCGCCACCGCCGAACCGGTAGCCCACGCCAAAAGCGATCAGCCAAGGATTGGCATTGAGGTGAACAGAGTTCACGCCAAATGGCGTATTGGCGGCAGTCTCGAGGAAAACCTTCTTGACATCTACGTTCAGGGCCCAATGCTTAGTCAAATAGTAATCAAAACCAGCATCCAGGGCCAATCCAGCGCTCGGGTGAATATTGACCGAATTCGAGGGAAGAACCGAGGATTTGGTCCACAAAAACCAAGTATAGTTCACGCCGGCGCCTACATAGGGGTCGATCGGACCTAAGGCGAAGTGATATTGCAATGTGAACGTCGGCGGCAGCAATGTCGTGTTGGCGATGGCCGCCGTGCCGAAAGCATTGGAAGTCAGGCGAGCGTGAATCAACCCCGCGACAACCCCCTCAACAGCCCAGTGTTGGGTGATGAAATAGGTGACGTCGCCTTCCGGAACCAAATTATTAGATAGTGAGGCGCCGGCAAGCGTACCAGAAATCGGACCAGCGCCGGACACTGATGTGCCCTGTCCCTGCGGCAGAACCCCAAGGCCGCGAACGCGAATCATGAACGGGTCGAACGTGTCAGCCACGGGAGTGAAGACCGGCGCTTGCCCGCCGGACGGAAGATCGGCCGCTAGCGCTGGTAGCGCAATCGAGCCAAACAGAATTGCCGCAATCGCGCCACGACGGATGAATGTCATTTCCAAGACCCTCTATTTGATTTTCGTTGACCGCTTCCTGTCGCCCATTAAGCGCCAATATTGCGCCGACTGATGACAAAGCCCGACACCGACGGCTAGCACATTTGTGCTTCAATCTAAAAAATATACATTCGTGCAGCGCTTCTAAAAGGTATTTTTTTTGCATTGTGTCCTCAATGCAACAGTTCTTATTCGTTGCTTTGTCGCCTGCTAGCGGCTCTTTTTTTGCTGGCGGCAGGCGGGGATCTCATTCGATGCGATAGGCCGTGGCCATCCTGAACGACGCCTTGGCCGCCACAAAGGCGACTGGCTCGGTCTGACGGAATTTCATGCATCTGGTGGTCGGTTACATGGCGGCCGGGCACAAGGCGATTTCTCCAATGCGGAAAAATCCCCGGTTAACCGGCTGGCCGCGATCGCCGGAAGGCTTCAAAAAAACGCTTCGCCATTAGGCTGTGCCTCTGGTCGGGCTACGCCCTTCCTCCAGGAGATTCTCATCCTGATTGACACGCGTTCTCATGCTGATTGTCGCGCGGCAAGAGCCGCCACGCGGAACGCCGGGATAGCGAGAGCGGTTCATGGCCATCTGCCGCTGGTTGTTTTCGAAGACGCTCCATTCGATATAGGCAGAAAACGCATTCTGAGGAAGCACGGTCCAGTTTTGAGGATCGCGCACGAAGCGCCGGTCGCTGGGCGGCTTGCCTGGAAGTTGGCGACGCCAGTCCTGGCGCCGTCGCCCAAACACATAGGCCCCGGCCTGGGTGGGATGATGAAGCACGCCAGGTGGCGCGATGGGGACGGCTCCAGCAAAGCTCGCCCTTGGCGGGGCCGCAGCGCACGAGATCGGGCAGCTCCAGATTGTGATTGACCAGATACCGCAATACGCCGCTGAGCGAACCGCGGCGTTCAAACACAGCGAAAACCAGCCGGATCGCGCGTTGGACGCCCCCGTGAGGGTCAAGCGCGACTTCGCCGGAAGGTTTGAGCACGTAGCCGCGCGGCGCCTCGTCGGGCCTTCTCGCGCCGGCCTTCACGCAAGCGGCCCTTGAGGATAAGCGACTCGGCCTCGCTCATCGTGCCCTTGAGCCCAAGCGAAAGCCTGTCTTCGAAACAAGCCCGGCATTACGAAGCGCGGGAGTAAATATCTCCGCAAAATGATAATCCAAGGCGCCCGATCCGCCATGCCCACGCTCAAAAAGAGCGACACCCGATTGGGCTCTTGGCTGCGCGGCTTACTATCGCGAGCGCAGGGCAATGTCGCGGTCGTCGCGCTTGCCGCCAAGATGGCGCGCATCGTCTGGGCGATGCTGAGGCATGAACGCGTTTATTAGGCGGCTCCACTGACAGCTTGAAGGAGAATTGGCCGGCGCGAAAGCGTTGCCGGCCTGCGATGTCTGCGGGTGGTGAAAGGAAGATGGACTGACAGTCGACCGGTGTCCTGGAATCCTTGGGCAGAAAATGGCGCATCGACGCCGGCCCCCTTATGAGGATTAGGACGCGCGGATCTCCATCTTGGCCAACCGCCTTGGCGGAAAGGCCGGATACGTTTTCGCAGATTGTTCAGCCAGCTGAAAAAACCACTTGCCGACGGGGCGGGCCATACGTTTCCCGCCCGAAGCCGAGCGATGCGCCTTCACGGCGGAAGAGTCGATCAGCACCTCGGTCGGCGGACTGCGGCAGGGGCAAGGGCCTGGAAAAGATCGGACCAGACGCCCCTTGGCGGCCCAGCGCACATAGCGATTGTAGAGCGTTTTCTTCGGTCCGTAATCGGCAGGCGCGTCGATCCAACGAACGCCAGATTTCAACACACGACCGATTCCGCTGATGACGCGCAGATCATCGACCCTCGGCTTGCCGCGCGTATCCGTGGGAAGATGCGGCGCGATCTTCGGAAACTGTGTGTCTGCCAGAATTGATCCCGATTCATCACTGATTCCTCTCGGAATCCGTGAATCATAACGCCGCGCCCATGCCAACCATTTTATGGGTCTGAGTCCTAACGCCAACATAGGCGTCGGCAAAAAAACGCGGCCCCGTCTCCAGGGCCGCGCTCATTTTTTTGATCAAGCCCGTTCTCAGAAGAAGCCGAGAGCCTTGGTGCTATAGCTGACCAGAACGTTCTTGGTCTGCTGATAATGGTCGAGCATCATCTTGTGATTCTCACGGCCCACGCCCGATTCCTTGTAACCGCCGAAGGCGGCGTGAGCGGGGTAGTGGTGGTAGCAGTTGGTCCAGACGCGGCCGGCCTGAATGCCGCGACCCATGCGATAGGCGCGGTTGCCGTTGCGGCTCCACACGCCGGCGCCGAGACCGTAGATCGTGTCATTGGCGAGCTTCAGGGCTTCTTCTTCGTCCTTGAAGGTCGCGACCGACAGCACCGGTCCAAAAATTTCTTCCTGGAAGATGCGCATGTTGTTGGTGCCGTGGAAGACGGTCGGGTCGATGTAATAACCCCCTTCCAGCTCGCCGCCAAGATGGGCGCGCGTGCCGCCGGTCAGGCATTGCGCGCCTTCCTGCTTGCCGATGTCGATATAGGACAAGATCTTCTGCATCTGGTCGTTCGAGGCCTGGGCGCCGACCATGGTGGTCATGTCGAGCGGGCTGCCCTGCTTGATCGCCTGGACGCGCTTGACGGCGCGCTCGATGAACTTGTCGTAGATCGATTCCTGGACCAGGGCGCGGCTGGGGCAGGTGCAGACTTCACCCTGGTTGAAGGCGAAGAGCGCGAAGCCTTCAAGCACCTTGTCGAAAAATTCGTCGTCCTCGTCCATCACGTCGGCGAAGAAGATGTTCGGCGATTTGCCGCCCAGCTCCAGCGTCGCCGGGATCAGGTTGTCGGCGGCGTAATGGGCGATCATGCGGCCGGTTGCGGTCGAGCCGGTGAAGGCGATCTTGGCGATGCGCTTGCTCTGGCCCAGGGCCTTGCCGGCTTCGGCGCCGAAGCCGCTCACGATGTTCAGCACGCCGGGCGGCAGCAGGTCGGCGATCAGTTCGGCGAGAACCAGAATGCCGATCGGGGTCTGTTCGGCGGGCTTCATCACCACGCAGTTGCCGGCGGCGATCGCCGGGGCGAGCTTCCAGGCGGCCATCAGCAGCGGGAAGTTCCAGGGAATGATCTGGCCGATCACGCCGAGCGGCTCATGGTAATGATAGGCGACGGTGTCGTGGTCGATTTCCGAGATGCCGCCTTCCTGGGCGCGCAAACAGCTGGCGAAATAGCGGAAATGATCGGCCATCAGCGGAACGTCGGCGTAGGTCGTCTCGCGGATCGGCTTGCCGTTGTCGAGGGTCTCGACCAGCGCGAGGGTCGAAAGATTGGCCTCGATGCGGTCGGCGATCTTCAGCAACACGTTGGAGCGTTCGGTCGCGGAGGCGGCGCCCCAGGCATCCTTGGCGGCGTGGGCGGCGTCGAGGGCGAGTTCCACGTCTTCAGCCGTGGAGCGGGCGACCTGACACAGAACCTTGCCGCTGATCGGGCTGACATTATCGAAATAAGCGCCGCGCACCGGGGCGACCCACTTGCCGCCGATGAAATTGTCGAATTTGGCCTTGATCAGATTCTCGCCGGTAAGTTTTGTGACCGCTTCCTGATACATAGATTTTCCTCCACATTAATCGTGCGCCTGCCGGCGCTTGCCAGAAACGGATCGGAGTTGATGTCGCCGCCGGCCTTGCCGGGCCGCGCGTTGCAGGACGACCGAACCGCTCAAGATTTCGTTGCATGCTTCTGAACGCCCGTCGGCGAAAATTCTCTGTCGCCATCCCCGATTGAAGCCGTCGAGTCGTGGCCGCACGAACCTCGATTGGCGCGCGATGCAACGAAGGGAGCCGCGCTGCATCCTCGCTTTTCCCGCCGATGCGGAGCGAAACGCGAGCGCTGGCGATACCCCCGCCCGCAAGACCTCCCCGGGATTTGAGCGCTTCAAGGATCTTGCGTCCAACTCACCATACCTTTATCCCGACTAATTCTCACCCGATACTGCTCTTTAGTGCCATTGACCCTTGTACTGGATCGGCCGCAAAGCCCGTTATTTCAAGAAGCTAGAGTAGCCGCAGGCCCATCGTCTCCGGCAGCTCGCGCGACGCCAACGTTACTGAGACCAGCGACTGACAGTTTTCCGAGCGACGAGGCATATTGTGGCGCGACGCCAACCGAGTGACGTCCCTTCTTGGGCAACGCCGTGTCATCGAAACCCCGCTTCGTCGCCAACCAGGCGATCTGCCTCCTTCAGCAGAGCTGCCTCGAGTGGCGCACTGTCCCAAACTCCGGCAGCGACGAAATGATGAAGCTGATCGTAGCCGACCTCGCCAGCGCGCGCCGCCATCGGCTGAACACTCATGCGGTCTCCCGGACCAATCAGTCCGGCAATATAGGCCGGACACATCCGCGCCCTCGTCTTGTACCGCAACGCCGCGACAAACAGCTCAAGCCAGTGTTCGATATCGGCTTGCCAGTCCACGTCCATTGATCAGCCATCCATAAGCCGTCATCTCATGAATCACGCAAACCCTCGCTAGGGAATCCCAGGGGTTATGTGAGGTCCGCGCCCGACCGCGCCCAACATCGCACCGCGGACCTCACATCACCCTTTAGATTCCCAAAGTGGCGCCAGTCAGATTCCAACTGCGTGCTGGCGAAAGAAGCTGGCATGCATGAGCAAACCGCTTTCGCTCGATCTTCGGATGCATCTTGTGGCGGCTGTCGCCGAAGGTCTTTCGGTTCTACCAGCTTGGGCGCGTGTTGAGGCCCCTTTGCGACAACGATGCCGAACTCGTTCAAATGGCTGCAAAAGGCGTTGATAACTTGGGTGCGTTGGCGAACGAGCAGATCGCGGGTGCGGAACAGGATCGCCGCAGCTTGCGCCTCTTCGGTCTTGACGGAGACAAATCTCTTTGTCGGACGTTGCGCTGCTTCGCAGATCGCCTCTGCATCGCAAGCGTCGTTTTTCTGTCGTTTAACGAATGGCTTCACATAAGCCGGGGCGATGAGCTTGACGGAATGTCCCAGCTTTCCGAATTCGCGGACCCAATAATGAGCGCTACCGCAGGCCTCCATCGCCACGGTGCATGGTGGGAGGGCTGCAAAAAACGCCAAAAATTGATGCCGAGGCAGTCTCTTACGAAAAACAACAGCGCCGCCTTGGCTCGCTCCACGGGCCGCTCGCGGAGGGCTTGGTAGTCGGGGATGGCAGCGTGATCAAAAGTTTTGCGCATTCTGCGGACCTGGCGCGTCATATTCCGCGGGAAGCCGATAAATCCGCGTTCCGCGCGCGACGGGGATCAGCCGCGACTGATCCCCGTGAAAAGCATAAAGGATGCTCCAATTTCTTGGAGATTTGCGTTTCACCTTAGCTGTTTTAAAGGAAGTTCCGATGGCTGATGACCCTACGCTGCTTATCGGCTGTTGCGCAGGAATCTGGTCTGAGCGCTGTGGGGTGATCTGTCCCGAGCCCGCCGAAGGCCGCTACCAGGTCGATGAAGTCATCGAACTGAACGGTGCGGAAGGCAAACGTGGTCGGAGCTGAATTGACACCGAGCGAGATCGGTCTGCCGCCTATTTCACGCCAGCCGAGCGATACGCCTCGAGCCCGGCGCGCGGTGGATCACCAGCCGCCATCGCCACCCATCGCTGACCGGCTCGAAGGAAGCGCCCTCCAAACGGCACCCGCCGCCATCGCCAGCGCCGTCATCGCCCAGCTAACGATGCGCTAAAACTGAGCATCGACTCGACATGCAGCCTCTGCGTCCTGTCCGCGATCTGCTGATTGCCGAAAGGACAGCCTATGCTGCCCAGCAAATTAATGATTGCCGCGGGATTCCTATCCATTGACAAACTTACCAATTAATCGGTAAGTTTAGGAATGACCCTGGATACGAGAACGGAGATTTTGAACGAAGCGGAGTTTTTAATCCGAACGCGTGGCTATTCGGCCTTCAGCTATGCCGACTTGGCAGACCGCGTCGCGATCACAAAAGCGAGCGTTCATTATTATTTTCCGACTAAGGAAGATCTGATCGTCGTCCTCGTCCGGGAATATGTTGAGCGTTTCCTTTCGTCACTCGCGGACATCAAACGCATCTATGAAAGGCCAAGTGAACGACTACGCGCCTACGCGCAAGGGTTCGTTGAAGGGTTCGACAAGGGGATGCTTCCACTCTGCGCCGCCCTGTCGGCAGAGCGCTCCGCGCTGCCGGAGGTTATGGGCCAGAGTATAAAATATTTCTTTCAAATCCACCTCGACTGGCTAACGGAGGTGCTCGAAGAGGGGGCTGCGGATCACGCCCTCCGGGAGAATATCTCCCCTGCACAAACGGCGTTGCTTCTCCTTAGTTCGCTCGAAGGCGGCAGCCTCGTCGGCTGGGCGCTTGAACGCAACGCATCGGTTATGGAGGCTTTCGAAGAGGTGATGCGCACCATCGAAAAGGGAGCCTTGGTTCAACCGGAGAGGAGGGCCGCTCGGCGATCAGATTGAAATATTTCAAATTGGCCTGCCAATCAAAATTGAACCACGTTGGATTCGTCCGGGTCGCTGCGGATGGAATAACAATCACGAACGAGAGGAAACCTCATGCCTAAATATCTTATCGAACGCGAGATCCCTGCTGCTGGCAAACTCGCGAAAGCGGACCTCATTGGAATTTCCCAAAAATCTTGTGGGGTTCTCAATGAGATGGGACCAAAGATCCAGTGGGTTGAGAGCTTCGTGACCGACGACAAAGTGTATTGCATTTATATCGCGCCGGACGAGCGGGCGGTCCGCCAGCATGCCGAAAGCGGGGGGTTTCCTGCGAATCGCATCTCCGAAGTCAGGACGATAATTGACCCCACCACCGCCGAAGGTTGAGCTTTCAAGACAGCGTAGGCGAACCTTCATCGCATATAGAAAATGTTCGTCCACGCCTCCGCCCGGCAAAACGAGATAATTTCGCCCGAGGTCTGAACTCTTGCCTGCCTCCGCCGTCCAGATAGGTTTGCTCCTTTGGCTGCGCGGTCGGCAACCTAATTGGCCGCCTATCCACGGATCTCGACAAGGCGCGTGGCGACCCGCCCTAAGGCGAGATGATAGCTGCAAAGACATTTTGGCGGATCAATGCGAAAAACCTCGCAGAGTGGGGTCCGCCCTTGAATAAGTCCACAGCCTTCCTCTGATGTCTGCTGGTCTCCGTGAACGAGGAGATCAGACACGTCGAAGCGCAGAAATCATGACGCGGCATTCAAGGCGCGCGTCGCGCTGGAAGCGTTGAAGGGCGAGAGGACCGCGGCCGAGCTGGCGACAGCTTATGGCGTGCATCCAACCATGATCCACCAATGGAAAAAGGCGCTGCTTGAAGGAGCGCAGGATATTTTCGAACGAGGCGGCAGAAGACGGCTGAGATCGACGAAGGGGCCGTCGGGGACTTGCGCGCCAAGATCGGAGAACTGGCTGTCGCCAATGATTTTTTGTCCAGAAAGCTCAAACCCTGGACCGGGAAGTGAGGCGCGGCATGGTCGAAGCCGACCAACCGCCTGCCGTGGTCTATTGGAATGCCATTCAACCTGACCAGCAGGCGAAGAAAGTAGCTTACCACCCCGGAAATTGTCCAACCAATGGGGAGTAGCTCAGTTCGAGCTGCTCGATCGCGCGCTCGACCGTTTCTGACGCGGCGCCGAAACACGCCCCGCGCATTGGCGCGAGTTACACGTTCGTCGTAGCTTTTAACTTATCCGATCGCCGAAATCGATCGACTCAAAGCCGGCATAGGCTGCCATAGCGAGCGCCAAGGGCTAGGCGGCGCGCCGTCTGGCTGAAGAACAAAACCCAACCTTTCCCAGCGAGAGATGAACACCGGGCTTGCTCTGCAAAGCTTGACAAGCGGCGGCCAAGGGCACCGCTAAACCGGCGTTTCCGCCGCCGTTGATTTTCTCGTCAGACTAACGCCTGTACTTTAGTACAATGGCCCCGATCCACTTTTAATGTTGGAACGGCTAGGAACTGGGATGGAAATGCGCCTTCGACAAACCCGCAAAAAGGGCCGAGGACGCCAGACGAAACTAATTGAAAACAAACTACCGACCCGCCGTTCGGTGGATTAGCAGCGAAGATCCGCGAACAATGGTCGATGCGAATGCATTCAGCCATAGCGGGGGTGCGACCGAAGGAGCGGGAGCAATTTGTGAAATCGCCGCCACCTGGGAGATTGCGAATCCGACCAAAGAAAGAAAAGTGCTTCTGAGCGCGGGTTTAAGCGGGAGCCGGTGCAGTTGGCAGGACTTCCGTCTAAGCTAAGGCAACAAGAAGGGCGAGCGGTAAATGCATAGTTCGACGATGAATAGTTCGGATGATCCTCAACTTCCAGTTGAAGCAGGCCAGTCGCCAATGGTTGGCAAACCCATGCTAGTATACGCAGAGGATGATTACCGTGTTTACGCAACAGAACTGGAGATTATGTGGCGGTGGGATTTGTTCAAAGGGGATAGGCATCTCCATATGAGCTGGGCTCATCGTCCAGAGACTTGCGCGGACGCTGGGCGGCGCAAGATCGCTTTTTTCCAGCGTCCGACGGTCACAAAACTGCTCTTTTCGCGCGGCGAAGGCTAGAATCGCTGACGAAGCACCGGGGGCGCAGCTCCCTCAAAACAGTAGGCTTTCATCCAAAATAGGAGAGTGAAATATGGCTAGCTCAAATCTCGCAGTAAAACAGGCGCTCAAGGCAAATCCGGTGCCGAGTAGCGTAGAACCTCAGGAAGTGCATAGATGGTTGCAGGATTTTACTTGGGACTTCAAGTCGAAGGGCGGAAAATACCCGACCAAGTACGACTTGGACGTGAACACCAAGGAGCAATTTAAGCTTACCGCTAAAGAATATGCGCGCATGGAGTCGATCAAAGAGGAGCGCCAATATGGCACCCTGCTCGACGGGCTCGACCGGTTGGACGCCGGCAACAAGGTGCACCCGAAGTGGGGTGAGATCATGAAACTCATTTCCAACTTCCTCGAAACGGGCGAATACGGGGCCATTTCGGGATCCGCTCTGCTGTGGGATACAGCCCAGTCGCCGGAGCAGAAGAATGGTTATCTCGCCCAGGTCATCGACGAGATTCGTCACACCAATCAGACCGCCTATGTCAATTACTACTACGGCAAGCACTATTACGATCCGGCGGGCCATACCAATATGCGCCAGTTGCGCGCGATCAATCCGCTATATCCGGGTGTCAAGCGCGCCTTTGGCGAAGGGTTCCTGGCGGGCGACGCTGTCGAGTCTTCCATTAATCTTCAGGTCGTGGCCGAGGCTTGCTTTACCAACCCGCTGATCGTTTCGATCACGGAATGGGCCGCTGCCAACGGCGACGAGATCACCCCGACAGTTTTCCTGTCGATTGAGACCGACGAGCTGCGCCATATGGCCAATGGTTACCAGACGCTCGTTTCCATCATGAATGATCCGGAGTCGATGAAATACCTCCAGACCGACCTTGATAACGCGTTCTGGACGCAGCACAAGTTCCTGACGCCGTTCGTCGGCGTTGGTCTCGAATACGGCTCAAAATTCAAGGTTGAGCCCTGGGCGAAGTCCTGGAACCGCTGGGTCTATGAAGATTGGGCGGGCATTTGGCTTGGCCGTTTGCAGAAGTTCGGCATCAAGACGCCGAAGTGTCTGCCGGACGCCAAAAAGGACGCGGTTTGGGCGCATCACGATTTGGCCCTGCTCGCTTACGCGCTTTGGCCGCTAACCGGCATTCGTATGGAAATGCCTGACGCGACGGCCATGGAATGGTTCGAGGCCAATTATCCGGGCTGGTACGATCATTACGGCAAGATCTACCAGGAATGGGCCGCGTTGGGCAGCGAAGATCCGAAATCAGGCTTCATCCCGATCATGTGGCTGATGCAGAACGGCCATGGCGTCTTTTTGGACCACACGTCGGGTCTGCCGTTCTGCCCGACGCTGACCAAGGGCGCCAGCAACCCCTCCTACCTCGAGAAGAATGGTAAGCGGTTCGCATTCTCGGATCTGCACGGCCAGCGCCAATGGCTTCAGGAGCCCGAGCGGTACGAATTGGTGAACTTTTTCGAACAGTACGAGGGATGGGAATTGTCAGACCTGGTGAAAGCGGCTGGTGGCGTGCGGAGCGATGGGAAGACCTTGATGGCCCAACCCCATCTTCGCAATACCGGCATGTGGACGGTGGAAGACTTGCAGCGGTGCGGCGTCGTCATCCCCGACCCGATGAAGATCCTGAACTGGCAGCCGGTCAAGTAACGGCTGTCTAACGCGGTCGCCGTTTGCTTGAGGAAGCGCGTGGCGACCGCGCTCTAATACATTGAATCACTCTGTTTCGAGCGCCGAGACGCGAGACAGCCAACCTATCTAATAAGGAAAGAGAAAATGAGTTCACAACTCTTCGTTCGAGGCATGGTGGATCCTGAGCGCCAGTCCCTTATACAGGCTCTCGTTCCGGAAAAGCCGCTTGAGGCCAAGCGCGATCATATTCCGTTCGCTAAGCGGGGCTGGCGTCGTCTCACCGAATATGAAGCGGTGATGTTGCATGCGCAGAATTCTCATGATGCGGTGCCAGGGAGCCAGGAAGTTGGCGAGACAGTGCAGAAATGGCCCGGTGGCAGGTCCAATTACAGCATCGAGTCGACTGCCATTTTATCCGGCAATTGGTACTACTTTCGCGATCCCGCGAAACGTTGGTTCATGCCATACGTCAAGCAGAAGGCCGAAGAAGGTCAGGTTGTCGAGCGCGCGATGAAGAGCTGGGCTGAGTCCGGTGATCACAAGATGATGAATACCGCTTGGCGTCAAAATATTCTTGCAAAACACTATCCTGCAATGCTGTTTAACGAGTTCGGGTTGTTCAACGCCCATTCCAGCACTGTTTTCTCTACTTTGGGGGATTTGGTTAGAACTTGGATCGCCCAGGCTGGCTTCGACAAAAACGACGAAGCGCAGATGATTCAGATGCAGCGGGTTCTGCTGAGCAAGGTATTCCCCGACTTCGATCCAAGCACGGATAGCGGGAAACAGGCCTGGACCAAGGGAGAGGCGTGGAAGCCGGGGCGCGAGTTCGTCGAGCGCATCTGGGGCGAGACCTATGACTGGGTTGAGCAGCTGTGGGCTATTCATGGGATTTACGACGACATTTTCGGACAGTTTGTTCGCCGGGAATTTTTTCAGCGTCTCGCTGGCATCCACGGAGATAGCCTGACGTCGCTCGTTCAGGGGCAGGCGCTCACCTATCACCAACAGGCTACCGACGGGCTTCAGGCGCTTTGCCTGAAGATGCTCGTCAAAGACGAGCCCGTCTACGGCGCCCATAATCGCCGCTATCTGAGGGCCTGGACTGATCGTCACTTGCCGCAGACCATTGCTGCCTTGAAGGCGTTCATTAGTATTTACAAGGAAGTACCCGTCAAGGTGGATGGGTTCACTTGCCGCGCGGGCGTGCAGGCGTCCGTCGAGCGGGTATTGGACGGATGGGCGCAGCGCTTCGCAGAGCCTTTGGACTACAAATTCGATCGCGATGCGCTGGTCGCTGAAGTGATGCTTGGTTATTGAAAAGGCGAGAAAACATGACGGTAAAGATCGACGAAGACAAAGGGATAAACGGTTACAATTCTGGAACCAATGCCATGCAAGGCCAGAATTTTATCGATGACTTTCTCTCCGAAAAAAACTCAGTTCTTCATTCCTGCGATTCTGTCGTTGTGGCTCTGATGAAGACGGAAGAGATTGGTATCATCGTAGAGGAAATGATCATCCCAATGCGGGAGGATAATCCAAGTATCGCCATTGAAGATCGCGGCGGATACTGGTGGATCAAGGCCACGGGGAAGATCGTAATTGATTGCGACGAGGCCTCGGAGCTTTTGGGGAAGAAATATACGGTCTACGATTTGCTTGTTAACGTTAGTACCACAGTTGGCAGGGCGCTAACCTTGGGCAATGAGTTCATCGTCACGAATGAGCTTCTTGGCCTGGAAACCAAAGTCGAAAGCGTCTATTGAGGAGATCGAGCAGATGAAGCAACACTGGTACACGTCACCTGTTCGCGAGGAATGGGCTGCGAAAATAGCAAGTTTGGGCACAGTGGCCGATGCGCTAGCTTGCCTGAAAGCATTCAAGATCCAACATCTCGGGCCGGACCGAGAGACATACGAATTAAAAAAGGAGGCTAATTGGATCGAGTCCCGAATTGAGATGCGGTTGGCTCAACTCCATAGCGAGGAGAGTATTTCGGACGATGCTTTGCTTAACAAGACGATCGAAGGGGAATGTGCTGCCACGGTTGCAAGCCGGTGGCTCAAAAAGGCTGATGGCGCTCATGATCCGATCGCGATGCAGAAGATTTGCACTGCTTACAGAAAGGCCTGTAAGCCGCCCATGATGCCAATCAATTATTTCGCTCCCGTAGAAAAGGCACTCGTCAGCAAGTTGCTTAAGTTGCGAGCGCCAACATACTTGACGATCCCTCTTGATGAGTTGCGCCAGCTGCGCGGCGTCACTGAAATCAGCGTGCAGTGATCGTTAAGGTGCATCCAGAGCGAGCGGGAAATTTCATTATTCCCGGCTTGCTCTGGATGGTCGATTGAGGAACCTGCACCGCCGGCGCGCCCTGACGTTAATGCGAGGCGCGGCGGGGGGTTCATTAACGTTCACCGAAGCCGGCGGCAGTAGCAGTCGCTTCGGTGAACGTAAAGGGGGGTTAGCTGCGAACATTCGCAGTCAAGGCCACCAATAAACGTGAACGTTGTTTAGCCATGGACCCGCAGATACCCGCAGATATAGGGCGACAGGCGAAACACAGATGATAACGGGAAGATCATGGATCCGATGCACTCCATAACAGCTAACTTTGAAGACGGCGCGTCATTGTGTTTCGAATGCGGAGCGCAGGAAGATATTCTCAGCGCGGCGATGCGTCAAAATGTACGACTTATTTGTCAGTGCAGAAAGGCGTATTGCGGCAGTTGCAAAGCTCTCTGCGTGGAAGGCGATTATGAGTTTGGCGATCGAATCAACATTCAGGTGCTGCCCTCGGACGAAGAGGAAAAAGGGATTGTCGTAACCTGCGATACCTTCCCACGTTCTGATCTCGTGCTAAATTTTTCCTACGCGAGTGATCGTCTGGGCGAAGCTGTAGTGGGCAGCCTTAGTGGACGCGTACAGAGCGTCAGACTCCTCTCCGACACTGTGTACCAGCTAGTTTTGCAGGCATTGGATGAAGTCACTGGGACGCCAGTGCGGGTGGATTTCGTGCCCGGACAATACGTCGAAATTGCGATACCCGACACGCAGGAGGCTCGCGCTTTTTCGGTTGCCAACCTTCCTAACGAGGATGGCGTTTTGGAATTTCTCATCCGAAAGGTTCCCGGCGGACGGTTTGCTTCTTACCTGGAAAAGAGCGCTGCGCCCGGTCAGGCGGTGAACATGCGCGGGCCGCTTGGAGAGTTTACGTTCAAGATGAACGGCCAAACGATGGTGGAGGATTTTCATCTCCACGAGAGCGGCCGTGTGCAGGCTTTTGTTGGCGGAAGCACCGGGTTGGCTCCGCTCGTGAGCATGTTGCGTGAACTTCATCGCAAAGGTTATCCCGGCGAAAGTCATCTGTTCTTCGGCATGCAGGACAGCGCGACCATGTTTTACGAAACCGAGCTCCGCGAGCTAGCCGCTTCCATGCCTAATTTAACACTCCATCTTGCCATGATGGATCCGCCTTTGGGCTGGTCGGGGTATGTGGGCCATTCGGTTGGGGCGTTTGAAACGCATTTTGCTGGCGTCAACGAACAACCGGAGGTTTATTTGTGCGGCCCCGCGCCAATGGTGGCGGCAGCGCAAGCGAGTTGCGCCCGTCTCGGTATTCCCGGGGAATTGATTCATTTGGAGGAGTTCGTGGCCAGTGGCGGCTGAACCTCCAACCAAAGAGTCGATGACGGGGTTCGATCTGGAGGCGATCGAACATTTGTCTGAGGCTGTGAGGGTGTTGGATGAGGACATCCGACAGCTGGAGGACCGTCGGTCAGGCTTAATGGATCGTCTTTGTGAGGACCGGCTCGAAGAGTTGGTCGAGTTGTTTGAACAAAGGCTAGATCGTGAAGCCGAGGCGGAGCTTCGCAGCGCACTTGGCTATGGCGAACGCAAGCTACTGTGGATCTGGGCGCGTCTCGCGCGGCTGAAGGAACTTCGGCGCGAAATAGTTTACGAGACGATGAGGCATGTTAACAGGAATGGATCAAATGGGTGACAGTAGAGTTGGCGCTCGCCGCATTACCACCGGCCTGCGCGCGCCAGGTTCGCTCGCTGCTGGAATGCGTGCGCTGGCCGAGGTCGTAGCCGTGACCTTGGGGCCAAGTGGGCGGTTCGTCGTTATGGAACATCGCAGCAAAATAGCGCCCATCGTCACCAAGGATGGCGTCGAGGTTGTGCGGGCAATGGGGGTGACCGATCCGGAGCTGGAAATGGGTTTGCGCGTTTTGCGCGACGCAGCGCTGGATGTCTCAGCATCGGTCGGCGACGGCACCACCACTGCTATCGTCCTCACGGCGGCGCTTTCCACGCGCTGCCTGACGCTAGCAGCCGTTAATTCGAACGCGCATGCTGTGCGCAACGGCATGGCGAAAGGCGCTTGTTTGGTGCTTGCTGAACTGGCCGCTATGGCGCGACCAGCCGGCCGCCACGCCCTAGAAACAGTGGCGCGCACTGCCGCAAACGGCGATGCCGGCATTGCTTCCATGCTCGTCGACGCCTTTGATCGAGTCGGAGCAAAGGGCTTGATCGAGATAGAGATGGGCGATTTGGTCACGGACGTCCTCGATGTTACGATGGGGCATAGCTTTAGAGCCAATACGTTGTTACGGGAGCTGTTGCCCCCGACCGGGGCTCGGCGGATCGAAAATCCGCTCATTCTGCTTTTTAATGGCGATCTCGCGGAGTTTGAAGACCTGCTGCCTGCGCTAGAATTGGCGAGGAAGGAGAACCGCCCCCTCCTCATTCTCGCTGACGACATTGGCGAGGGGACGCGCCTCGGCCTGCTGAAAAATCAGCGCGGCGGCGTCGTGGACACGGTTGTGGCGAAACCGCCGATGTACGGCGAAACACGGGAACAGTGTCTTGCCGATCTAGCGGTCTTGTGCGGCGGCACAGCTTACGTCGAAAACGGATTTTACGAGCTGAGAAGGTTACAACGCCGCGACTTGGGCGAGGCAGACGCCGCCGTCATTGATGGTGAGAACATTACGCTGATTGGTCCCCGAGGTGAATTGGGCAAGCGCGAGGATCACATCGCGTCCTTGAGATTTGAGGCCGAACAGGGGGATATCGGAAGCGCGTCGCCGACCGGGCGAGCGGATTTTGTTGAAAAGCTGCAGGACCGGTTGAAGATCCAGCTAGGGATGACAGCGACATTGCGTATTGGTGGTGTCAGCGATGTGGCCATCAAAGCCAGGCTGCCGCTTGCCGAGAATGCCCGGCGGGCGATGCTTGCAGCGTCGGAGACGGGGGTGCTACCGGGCGGGGGGGTTGCGATGCTTCGAGCGGCTCAACGCGCGCGCCAGGCCATGGTGGCAGATGATGGCGATGAATTAGCTGGCGCTAACGCGCTGTTCACCGCGCTGGAGGCTCCCCTGTGCTGGATCGTGCGCAACGGCGGCTATCGGCCCGACGAAGTGATCGCGCGCGTACTCGCTGAGGGACACGATTTCTATGGGTTGGACTTGGCGCGGAGAGAGTACGGAGACCTTGAAGAAGCGGGAGTTCTTGACTCTTTCCGCATGGTTCGCGAAATTCTGAGTGTAGCCGTCAGCATCGCGGGTTCGCTACTAACGACGGAGGTGCTCATCACGAGGGCGGAGAAGCTGCCTAATCCCGCGGAGTTCAAAGGGACAGAGGGTGTTTACCGTGAGCTGGTTGCGGAAGGAGCGTTCGAGTAGCGGAGCAGAGCTTTGCGGGATAAGCAATCGACGGATTGGCAAAGTCCAACGCTCCCGAGACGAAGGCCCAGAAATGCGCCGACCCGGATATATAATTGATAGTAGAGCGGAATGGCGGTGACTGTCGACGAAAAGCGTCCGGGTGGCCGCGCGATTGCCGCCGCTCAAAACCCTACATGTAGGGCTACCGGATTCAACGGGATAAGCCTCCCGGCGGGAACCGGTAGTGTTTACGCCGGGTTCGATGTCCGATCGAAACAAACCTGAATTTGCATCTTCGACGAAGCGGGGACCGCGGACTTCGCGAGGATAAGGCGAAATTGACGCCGGGGGATCTTGCAGCGCTGATCGGAAAGCGAGCGAAAACGGCTCTGTCGAAGGCTCGCACGGCCATCTCAAGGCGACCATCAAGGACGCGCTGCTTATGCGCATAAGCGCCGACTTCGAGGATCTGCCCGCCTACCGTCGGTTAGTCGACGAGATCGTCAGCCGGCACAACGAAGCGGAGCGCGCTCAGCTGAAAACCCTGCCAGAGCGGCGCACCAGCGATTATGAGGAGGTCGGCGTCAACGTCACCTCCTCGGGCGGCTTCACATTGCGCAAGGTGTTCTACACGGTCCCCTCGCGGCCGATCGGGTGTCGGCTGCGCGTGCGGCTTTATGACGACCCGCCTTGAAGTGTTCATCGGCGTACGCATCCGACCGGCGCCGCAGCAGCCTCGGATTTGACCGCTTCAGCGATCATGCGGCGACAGTGGCGGCGAGTTGGCGCTCTTTCCATTTCCACGGCAGCAGGTCGTCGATCTGCTTGGCGGGATGATCTGGCAGGCGCGCCAGGACGTCGGCGAGCCAAGCCTGCGGATCAATATCGTTGAGCTTGCACGTCTCGACCAGCGTGAAAACCGCTGCGGCCCGGCGTCCCCCGGCATCGGAACCGGCGAACGTCCAGTTGCGTCGCCCGACCGCTATGCCTCTCAG
This sequence comes from Candidatus Rhodoblastus alkanivorans, assembly GCF_022760755.1. Taxonomy (NCBI): domain Bacteria; kingdom Pseudomonadati; phylum Pseudomonadota; class Alphaproteobacteria; order Hyphomicrobiales; family Rhodoblastaceae; genus Rhodoblastus; species Candidatus Rhodoblastus alkanivorans. The sequence continues at coordinate 105,735 of NZ_JAIVFP010000002.1, read as the reverse complement.
GGCGCGCTCGGCGGCGTTATTGGTGAGGCAGACTCGGCCTTCGTCAAGGAAACGCGCAAACTCGACCCATCGCGACAGGCCGTAATTGATGTCCTTCGCGAGATCGGTCTTGGCCGACAGTTTCGCGCGCTGTTCGGACAGCCAGACGCGCAAGTCGGCGACGAGCGGCGCAACGGTTTCCTTTCGCAAGGCGACGCGCTCATCGGGCGGTTTGCCGGTGATCGTCCGCTCGCAGGCGAAGATCTCATCCATGCGGCGCACCGCCTCGACCGCGATCGGCGCCTTGCCCGATTTGGCGTGGTCGAACAGTTTGCGCCGCCAGTGCGCCCAGCAGGCCGCCTCCTTGATCGGCGCGGGCTTGCGCGCCGCCTCGTAAAGCGCGTTGTAGCCGGTATAGGCGTCGGCCTGCATGATCCCGGTCCAGCCGGTGAGATGCTTTTGCGGGTGTTCGCCGGCGCGATTGCGCGAGTATTCGAAGAAGGCCGCCGGCGGACCCTTGCCCCCGAACGGCCGGTCGTCGCGGACATAGGTCCATAACCGGCCGGTCACGGTCTTGCCTTTGGCCAGTACGGGAACCGTAGTGTCATCGGCATGGATGCGCGCGCCGCGCAGCACGTGGGCTTTCAGCGCGGCCAGGATCGGATCGAGCGTCACCACGCAGGCGCCGACCCAATCGGCGAGCGTGGAGGTGTCGATTTCGATGCCTTCGCGGGCGTAGGTTGCGCTCTGGCGATTGAGCGGCTGATGCAGCAGGAACTTCGACACCAGGATCATGGCGAGCAGGCTGGGGCCGGCGAAGCCGCGCGCGATCGGATGCGAGGGCGCCGGCGGTTCGGTGATCGCCTCGCAATCGCGGCAGGTAAATTTTTCGCGCACATGCTCGATGATTTTCCAGCGCCGCGGTTCGCTTTCCAGCGACCGGGTCACGACCTCGCCCAGCTTGCGCAACCGCTGACTGCCGCATTTGCCGCAAGCGCAAGGCGCCGGCTCGACAACCCGCTCGACCGGCAGATCGTCCGGCAATTTGCGCGGTCCGCGCAGCGCGCGCCTGTGATTTTCCTTCGTCGCTTCCGGAGCGGCGATCTCGGCTTTGGCTTGTTCGGCGCCTTGCGTTTCCTCCAGATCCTCGATCGCCAGTTCGAGCTGTTCGATCAGCTGCTTGCCGCGCTCCGATGATTGTCCGAACTGTTCACGCCGGGCCTTGGCGAGCAGGAACTTCAGGCGCTCGATCTCCAGCCGGGTGACTTTGACCTCACTCTGCGCGGCGAGATTTTCCGCCTGCTGCTGCGCCAGCTGTTCGCGCTGCACGAGGATCATCGCATGGGCGCTGGCGAGGTCGGAAGGAAGTGGGTCGAAGGCGTTTTCCACGCTCCGATTGAACCATATCTGTCCGCCGAAATCGTCCCAAAACAGCGGCCCGAGTCAATCGGTCGCAGATCACCCCGCCGCCTCCGGACGCCATGTTTTCTGCGGCATGCGCCAGTCGATCCCGGACAGAAGATAGGACAGCTGGGCTGCCGAAATCGTCACCACGCCATCGGCCATGGAAGGCCACAAGAACCGGCCGCGCTCCAGCCTTTTCACGAAAAGGCAGGCCCCTTGGCCATCATGCCAGATCACCTTCAAAAGATCGCCGCGGCGACCGCGGAAACAAAAGAGATTTCCGTTGTGCGGATTGCGTTTCAGCGTTTCCTGTACCTGCAACGCCAGAGAGTTGAAGCCTTTGCGCATGTCGGTGTGGCCCGTCGCCAGCCAGACGCGAACGTCGCTCGACAGCCCGATCACCTCGGCGCCATGACGTTCATGATCCGCCTCAGGGCAACGGGATCAATGTCGGACGCGACAACGAGCCGGACGCCGCTTGGAAGAATGATCTCGACCATTGATGGCGAGCCGCTCGCCTTGGGGGCGGCCTCAACGCAGACGCGAACCATCTGCGGCGGCTCGATGGCGGGCCGTTGCGGCTGAACGCGCAGCTCGCGACGCCAGGTGAATAATTGGCCCGGCGAAATCCCGTGGCGCCGCGCCGTCGCCGAAACCAGGCGAGGACCCGCCATGCTTTCGCTCACGATCCGCAGCTTCTCCTCATCGGACCAACGGCGGCGACGCCCCGTCTCGACGATCGCCAGCTTTTCGACACTGTGAGTATGACTATGCATACGTATAGTGTCTTACCGATCTGCCAGCGAAATCACAGGCGGTCCATGCCGGACGCATACTCATCGGCGGCACGCCGCTCCCGCTCAAACCGCCCAACAGGGCGATCCCGCCATGACGCTCGCCGCCGTCGATCGCCTCGTCCACCACGCCAAGATCTTCGAGCTGAACGTCGAAAGCTATCGTCGCCGGCAGGCCATCGAGCGAAAACGGGGGCCGGGACGCCCGGCGGCGCAGGCCACAATCGCCAATATCGCCGACGCCGACGCATTGCCTCATGCGAAATGCTCCTGAATAGCGCCTCGTTGCCTCATCTAATTTGCTCCCGAGAGCGATTAGAGCATGGGGTAGACGATGAGGCGGATGAGCATGGCCACGCGCAGGGAAATGACGGCGGCTGTCGCGCAGCGTTATAGTAAGGCCGATCGCGCCGAAAAGACGCGACTCCTCGACGAGTTCGTCCTCGTCTCTGGCTATCACCGAAAGCACGCGATGCGTCTTCTGCGGGCCAGCAAGGAAGAACGGCCGGCGGTTCGCAGGGCGCTGCGACGGGTTTATGACGAGCCCGCGCGCTCCGCTTTGATCGTGCTCTGGGAGGCGTCCGACCGGGTCTGCGGCAAAAGGCTGAAGCCTTTGCTGCCCTTGCTTATCGAGGCGATGGAACGCCACGGCCATTTGTCGCCGGCGCCGGAAATCACATCCAAGATCCTGGCGATGAGCGCCGCGACCATCGACAGGTCGCTGCGGCCTGTCCGCGAAAAATCCCGTCTCGGCGTCGCCCGTCGACAGGCCTCAAGCGCGCTCAGACGCAGCGTGGCGGTGCGCACTTTCGCCGACTGGCAAGACCCGCAGCCGGGCTTCGTCGAAGCCGATCTCGTCGCCCATAGCGGACCCTCTCCGCGCGGCGGGTTTCTTTACACCTTCGTTCTCACCGATGTAGCGACCGGCTGGACGGAATGCGCCCCGCTGCTTGTGCGCGAGCAACATTTGTTGCGCGAAGTCTTGACCGAATTGCGCAAGCAGCTGCCTTTCGCGTTGCTTGGCTTCGACACGGACAACGACACGGTTTTCCTGAACGAGACCATCAAGACCTATTGCGAAGAGGCCGGCGTCGTGTTCACGCGATGCCGACCATATAAAAAGAACGACCAAGCCTTCGTCGAGCAGAAGAACGGGGCCATCGTTCGCCGGATGGTCGGCTATCGACGGTTTGAAGGGCTGACGGCGGCCGCGGCGTTGGCGCAGCTCTATCGCGCGTCCCGGTTGTTCGTGAACTTCTTCCAGCCCTCGTTCAAATTGCTGAGCAAAGAGCGCGATGGCGCGCACGTGCGCAAACGCTATGACGCGCCAACGACCCCACACCAACGCCTGCTCGCCGACGCCCGCCTGCCTGAAACCGCGCGCGAACGGTTGCAGGTGACATATCGCGGTCTCGACCCGATCGCGCTCTTGCGCGAAATCCGCGCTTGCCAAAGTCGCCTCGTCGAATTGGCCGATGTTTCAGCGCCCGCGCAGGAGAAGACGGCCCCTTTGCCCATCGAGCAATTCCTGTCAGGCTTACGCATTGCCTGGAAGGACGGTCAAGCGCGGCCGACCGATCGAGCCAAGCCGAAACCAAAACGCGAACGACGTCGACCCGACCCACTCGTCGCCGTCACGACTCAACTGCGAGCCTGGTTCTTGGCCGAACCGTGGCGATCGGGCAGCGAATTGCTCGCCAAGCTTCAAGCTGAATATCCTGGCGACTATCCCGCATGCCTGCTGCGCACCTTGCAACGTCGGCTGAAAGTTTGGCGCAGCGAGCGCGCTCATGATCTGGTGTTTGATCCGCCAGAACTCCGCCGCTCGACGTCCCAGAAGACAGAGGAAGTTGACCCGGGTTGGCCGTTCATCGCACCACCACCATTATCGGCGAGACGGAGCCGGCTTTGTCAATGACGGCCCTTCGGGCCGCCGCCAAAGGCGGTCGCGGTGCGATCATTGACAAACCCGACCCGCTCGCCAAGACGGCTCTCCGCGATAATGAATGGCCGACGATGTTGGCGGTTGCAGCCAAACACCTCGCCGTCACCCTTGCTCCAGCGGAAATTTTAGCGAAAATGCCGGGAGCAAAATGGTTGAGGCAACAGCCAAGGGGCTTCGGGAACATTCTTCGGTGAGGCAACACGGCCTCTCACCCAGATTGTCGCGCTATAAGGGCGCGTGTCTGTTCACGAAAAGGTTTGAACGCGGCCGTTTTCTGTGGCCCTCGATGGCCGACGGCGTGGTAACAATTTCGACGGCGCAATTATCCTATTTGCTTTCCGGAATCGACTGGCGAATGCCTCAGAAAACATGGCGTCCGGAGACGGCAGGGTGGCGTGCGGCTGATTGACTCAGGCTGTTTTTTTGGCCGATTTTCAACGGAAAATATGGTTCAATCGGAGCGGGGAAAACCCCTCCGATCCTCTCCCTTCCGACCTCGCCAGCGCCCACGCGATGATCCTCGCGCAGGGCGAACTTTTGGCGCAGGAACAGGCGGAAAGGATAGCGGCGCAGAGCGAAGCCATGGTCATCCGGCTGGAGATCGAGCGCCTGAAGTTCTTGTCGGCCAAGGCCCGGCGTGAAAAGTTCGGACAATCCTCCGAGCGCGGCAAACAGCTGATCGAACAGCTCGAACCGGCGATCGAGGATCTGGAAGAGACGCTGGGCGCCGGAGAAGCCAAAGCCGAGATCGCCGCGACGAAAGCCGCCAAGGAAAAGCACAAGCGGGCGCCGCGTGGGCCGCGCAAGCTTCCGGAAAATATGCCGGTCGAGCGGGTTGTCGAGCCGGCGCCTTGCGCCTGCGGCAAATGCGGAGGCGCGCGACGGCACAAGCTCGGCGAGGTTGTGACCAGGACGCTCGAAAGCGAGCCCCGGCAATGGAAGATTATCGAGCATGTGCGCGAAAAGTTCACATGCCGCGATTGCGAGGCGATTACCGAACGCCGGCGCCCTCGCATCCGATCGCGCGCGGATTTGCCGGCCCGCGCCTGCTGGCGATGATCCTGGTGGGGAAGTTCCTGTTGCATCAGCCGCTCAATCGCCAGCGCGCCACTTACGCCCGCGAGGGGTTGAGATCGACACGTTGACCCTGGCCGATTGGGTCGGCGGCTGCGTCGTGACGCTTGATCCGGTCCTGGCCTCGCTGAAAGCTCATGTCCTGCGGGGCGATCACATTCATGCCGATGACACCACGGTGCCGGTTGCGTCCGCGACTTCGCCGATCGAGTGGCCGCCTTCGACGACGCGGCGCGCCAATTCCGCTCGACCGTGCGGCGTCAAACGGGCATTCTTATGGATGTTCATCCGGGCCTCCGGGAAAAGGAGAAGCTTCGCAACTCCACTTTCCTCGGTCCAGTCCGGATGGACAACCTATTGCAAGCTCACATCTAGCCCTCGACGGGGGTCTAATCGAACGTAAGGGGCGTGGCCTCTACCAAGCGCCAAGAAGTCAGGTGAGCGAACAGTTTTTCTGGTCGGGAAAGAAGAGTATTTTGCCGAGACCGATAACTCTTTGGGTGGAACCGATCATCACCGTAGCTGCGCTGGCCAGACTCCATTGTAAACGCTCCACCGCCTAAAGGCGGTGGCTTCAGGTTACGGCTAAAAGGCGGATCGATCGGCCCCTTGGGCCGATAAGACTACACAACCTTGAAGCTATCATCCGGCTGCTCCGGTTTCTTGTCCTCAATATACTGTTTCCAGACTTCGTCTGTCAAGTTGCCCACAAGTGCTGGCCCCAATAGCGTTTGCGAAGCGCTTGATATTCCGACAGAAGTTTGTGCGAGCTTTTCCCCTTCAACGACTGCACCGCCCGAGAAACCGAACGCTGCGGAGGAATTGAGATCAGCATATGCACATGGTCTCGATTGATCGCTCCGGCATAGATCGTCATCTCATTTGCCCGAGCGATTTCTCGCAATAATTCACGCGTTCGCTCGCCTACGTCCCCAACCAATATTGGGTACCGATATTTCGTGACCCAGACGATGCGGTACTTGCAGTCCCATATCGGTGTGACTGCCGCGCTTGTAGTCCTGCATCCAGATAGGATCGCATCCCGGTCGCCTAAAGGCGAGGGATTTACGGATCCCCTATGGGGGACTTTAAATGGGGGTGGCCAAAAGAACTCAGTCCCCGGCCCGACCCGCTCGGCAGGGGTCGCCGCGTTTTTTGCGAAAATGGCGGCGTGGCCAATTCATCGCCTGAATCGTTGGCTCCGACTCAACCCGGCATTTTGGCGAAACTGGCGGCGCCCTCGACAAGCGGCGTCCATTTCTGCCGAGAGTCGCAGTAGATCTCCAGAGTCGGTTTCAGCCAGCTGGTGTCGTCAAAACAACCCGCCTTGACAATGGCGGCGCCGGGCATGGCCTCGGCCTCGGTCCATACCTGCGATCCGCAATCCGCGCAGAACCAGCGATCGACCGCGCCTCCGCTGTCGCCCTTGTCGGCGAATTTTTTCAGCGGGCCGGAAACGGTGAGTTTTGCGCGCGGCGAAATCGCATTGACCGAATAGGCCGAGGAGGTCGATTTCTGGCAATGGGTGCAATGGCAGATGGCGACGGTCGGCTGTTCGTCGTCGAGCGCGAAATGCGATTTGCCGCACAGGCAGCTTCCAGAGCGTATGGTCATGCGTTCCTCCCCAATCCGGCCATAAGGATAAAGACAGCGCCCCCGGGCAGACGCCGCTAGTTCTCCGCTTTCGCTACCCCGCCGACGGAAAAATGGTGGGGCGGCACTTCCCGAATGAAGATGCGATGGTTTCCTTCCGCGCCTCGATCGCTTCGTGAACGGCGTCCGCCACTTTCTGCAACGGCCGCGCCTCGGCTTCGTCGGAGCTGCCTTCGATCGGCGTGATATCAAGGATGGGCATGGCTTACTCTGCAACTTGAATCGAGACCGAACCCAAGTTTTGAATAGTATTACGCACATGCTGCCCGACGGCAAGCGGATGCGCCGCCGTGGCTAGGGCAATCGGGTCAGGTTAACAAAATCTGAATAGTGGCCTGGGAAAACAAAATTGCAGATGCGAAACGCAGCCTTTTCGGTCGCCATCAGCGCTTTGTCTCCTCAGGTCGCAGAATTTTTACGCGCCTTTTCCGCTTCTGCGATGGTTTGACTCTCCCGTCTTCAAGGGAATGAGGGACGGCGCCGCCACCATGCATTCCTGGCCAAGGCCGGTCAGCTGACGATAAAGGCCATATCCGCAAGGTCCGGCCTCGTAGCAGAACGACGAGGAACGACCGCCCTTCGCAAGCCGTTCAACCAATTTGGCGATGTGATCGGGACGGTTGAGAAAGTAGCCGAGTTCGCGAACCTCGCCGCCGCAAGCGCCGTCTGCGACGGCGACAGCGATAGTCGCCTTATGGACATCCGGTCCCACGAAAACGATATTACTCATTAGGCCCGTCCCCCATGTCTGAGGCTCGGAGCCGGCCAGCCCGGCGCAATCCTCGATCAGGGACATGCAGTGGGGCGGGCCGCCATCGCTTTACACGGCGAACACAGGGTCTAGGCGGCATGACGGGTCCGGATCGGACGGCATCGGCGGTGACGGGGCAAGTGTTATGCCGCATCTGCCAATTTTCTTGATGAAACGCTTCCGTGAGCGTCGATGCCGCGACAGCGCTTGAAGATAGCCGCCCGGACTGCTGATGAGAAGGGTAGGGCGCGAAAATCCGATGACGATTCTGTCGAACGACAGAGGACGGATTGACAAAGCACTTGCACTGACCCTATCTCCGCATCGGCCTATTGGCACTCTAGCTCGATGAGTGCTAATTGGCGCGCGAATTCACAGCCCTGCTCGAAGGTCGGGTTTGGCGTCAATCGACAGGAAATAAAATCATGACTTTCCGTCCCCTGCATGACCGCGTCGTCGTCAAGCGCCTCGAAGGCGAAGAGAAGACCAAGGGCGGCATCATCATTCCCGACACCGCCAAGGAAAAGCCCCAAGAAGGCGAAATCGTCGCCGTCGGCCCCGGCGCGCGCGACGAAGCCGGCAAGCTCGTGCCGCTCGACGTCAAGGCGGGCGACCGTGTGCTGTTCGGCAAATGGTCCGGCACCGAAGTCAAGATCGACGGTCAGGACCTCCTGATCATGAAGGAATCCGACATTCTCGGCGTCGTCGGCTGACTTCTTCCCAAAACCCCTTTTTACCCATCTCAGGAGCTAAAACATGGCTGCCAAAGACGTCCGTTTTTCCACCGACGCCCGCGACCGTTTGCTGCGCGGTGTTGAAATTCTCGCCAATGCCGTCAAGGTCACTTTGGGCCCCAAGGGCCGCAACGTCGTGATCGAAAAGTCCTTCGGCGCTCCGCGCATCACCAAGGACGGCGTCACCGTCGCCAAGGAAATCGAACTGGCTGACCGCTTCGAGAATCTCGGCGCCCAGCTGGTGCGCGAAGTCGCCTCCAAGCAGAATGACATCGCCGGCGACGGCACCACCACCGCCACCGTTCTGGCGGCCTCCATCGTTCGCGAAGGCACCAAGGCGGTCGCCGCCGGCCTCAACCCAATGGATCTCAAGCGCGGAATCGATCTTGCTGTCGAAGCCATCGTGGCCGACCTCAAGAAGAATTCCAAGAAGGTGACGTCCAACGACGAAATCGCCCAGGTCGGCACGATTGCGGCCAATGGCGACACCTTCATCGGCCAGGAAATCGCCAAGGCGATGCAGAAGGTCGGCAATGAAGGCGTGATCACGGTGGAAGAGGCCAAGAGCCTCGAGACCGAGACCGACATCGTAGAAGGCATGCAGTTCGACCGCGGCTATCTCTCGCCCTATTTCATCACCAATGCCGAGAAGATGATCGCCGAGCTGGAAGACCCCTATATCCTCATCGTCGAAAAGAAGGTCTCGACCCTGCAGCCGTTGCTGCCGGTGCTCGAAGCCGTGGTCCAGACCGGCAAGCCCTTGCTGATCATCGCGGAAGACGTCGAAGGCGAAGCCCTGGCCACACTCGTCGTCAACAAGCTGCGCGGCGGCTTGAAGATCGCCGCCGTCAAGGCGCCGGGCTTTGGCGATCGCCGCAAGGCCATGCTGGAGGATATCGCCATCCTGACCGCCGGTCAGGTCGTGTCGGAAGACATCGGCATCAAGCTCGAAAACGTCACCCTGGACAAGCTTGGCCGCGCGAAAAAGGTGCGTCTCGACAAGGAGCACACCACCATTGTCGACGGCAATGGCGGCAAGCCCGAGATCGAGGCCCGCATCGCCCAGATCAAGGCCCAGGTCGAGGAAACCACCTCGGACTACGACCGTGAGAAGCTGCAGGAGCGTCTGGCCAAGCTGGCCGGCGGCGTCGCGATCATCCGCGTCGGCGGCGCGACCGAAGTCGAAGTGAAGGAAAAGAAGGACCGCGTCGAAGACGCCCTCAACGCCACCCGCGCGGCAGTCGAAGAAGGCGTCCTTCCTGGTGGCGCCGTGGCTCTACTCCGATCCATCAAGGCGCTCGACGCCGTGAAGGTCGCCAACGCCGATCAGAAGACCGGCGTGGACATCGTCCGCAAGGCCGTGCAGACCCCGGCGCGCCAGATCGTCGACAATGCCGGCGCCGATGGCGCGGTCGTGGTCGGCAGGCTGATCGAATCGCCTGACTACAACTTCGGATATGACGCTCAGTCCGGCGAATACGTCGACATGGTCAAGGCGGGCATCATCGACCCCACCAAGGTCGTGCGCACCGCCATCCAAGACGCCGCTTCAATTGCCGGCCTGATCGTCACCACCGAGGCGATCATCACCGAAGCGCCGAAGAAGGACGCCGGTCCCTCCATGCCGGCGGGCGGCGGCATGGGCGGCATGGACTTCTGATTGGCGTAAAAAGTTATGGCGGGAGCGAGAAGCGCCTGCCATGCGACGCAAGGTCGTTTTCGCGCCGCGTTCAATCGTTAAAGTGCGGCGGCTTAGTAGCCGCTGCATTTTAGATCCGTCTTTTTCGCCAAGCCCGTCGCCTCGAGTTTGCCGACGATAGCTGGTTTGTATGCGAGAAAAGCAAAGCATCAAGGCTCACTCGCCATCATCGGGCGTCCTTCATCGGCAGTGTTGTATTAGTCAAGGCCGTCGTCCGAGCTGCGCTCACATCACCATGGTCGAAACGCCAGATCGGAGCCCAGATAAACAAACTCAAATTGATTAAAAGGCCGATGAACTGGCGGTCGACAATGGATTTGTTACGAGCCACGATAGAATGGCGCTCTGAGACTCAGAGCGCCATCAATACTGCGCCGCAACCTGGTCTGCGGTCTTTCAGCTAACCAGGGAGTTTAGCCGCAAGCACATCAACTTTCTCAATGCGTGGCGGCTCGGCCAGCAGCTCGTCGGCGCGCGCCATTAGTGCTGCGGCGATGCTTCCATTGAGATGAGCTTCGCGTCCGATTTCGTCGGCGAACGCGTCAAAGATCCCGAATGTGGACGCGCCAAAGCGCAAAGCAAACCAAACCGGCGTCAGCGATTCGGCGTTGGCAAGGGCCAAGCCGCTTTCGAGAAATGTCTGCAATGCGGCCTCTTGGCCCGGCTTGGCTTCCAGACGCGCAAACAACGCTAATTTGACCATTTACGACCTCACTTTTTCATGGTGGCAACGGCGAAAGCATAGGCGATACTGCTGGTTTTGTAACTTGGCAAGTTCGCCAATAATGGTACCATTCTCGCCATGATCATTTATCTCCTGACACTGGACGGGGCGTTTGATACCGGCCTAGGCGCTCTGCTTGACGTCTTCGCCGTCGCGAACGAACTGGCCGAGTCCGCGGGCCTTGCGACGCCTCGATTTTCGGTGACGCTCCTGGGCGTGCGCAAACAAGTGACGACAGCTCAGGGCTTGATTGTGCCCGTTGTAACTGGGACGGGCTTGCCGCGCCCGGACATGGTAATCGTTCCCGCCCTTGGCGCCAAAAAACCGGAAACGCTGCTAATCGCCCTTCAACGACGGGATGTCGCCGAGGCCGGCCGGCTACTGCGCCACTGGAACGGGCAAGGAGCGTTGATCGCAGCAGCCTGTACAGCAACTTTCATTCTAGCCGAAGCCCGGCTCCTTAACGGTTTGTCTGCGACGACCAGCTGGTGGCTAGCGGCTCTGTTTCGAACCCGTTACTCTTTGGTCAGCCTCGACGAATCGCGCATGCTCGTGGAGTCGGGCCGAATCGTCACTGCGGGCGCTGCCCTGGCCCACGTCGATCTAGCTTTACATCTCGTACGGCGTTCCGATCCGGAGCTAGCAGCCCTAACTGCGAAGTATTTTGTTGCCGATCCGCGACGCTCCCAGGCGCCTTACGTTGTTCCCAATCATCTCGGGCATTGCGATCCTGTTCTCGATCGCTTTGAGCGCTGGGCTCGCAACCATCTGGCTGACGGTTTTTCCTTGAAGGACGCGGCGTTTGCAGCCGGAGCAAGCGAACGCACTTTGGCGCGTCGGCTGCGCGGCGCGCTCGGCAAATCTCCGCTGTCATATTTCCAGGATCTACGAGTGGAATGTGCAGCCCATCTTTTGCATACCACGAGCGCCAGCGTCGAGCAGATTGCCCAACAGGTAGGTTATTCCAACGCGGCTACACTTCGCTTGCTGCTCAGACGCAAACTCGATCGCAGCGCACGTCAATTGCGTTCGATTCAGGTTTAAGAGCCGATCTAAAAACTTGTTGAGTCTGAGCTACTCCCCGTTGGTTGGACAAATTCCGTGGTGATTTAAGCTACTGTCTGGGCCTGCTGGTCGGGTTCAATCCTGTTCCAATAAACCACGGCAGGCGGTTGCCCGCCATGGGCGGGGAGCGGCTACTTTGGCTTCTGCCAAACCCCGGAGGTGCTCACGGTCCTCGACGCGTCTCTGGCGGCGGTGGCGAACCGGGCAAAACCGCTTCATGGAATTACGCAGTCGCGGCGTAGCCAAGTTCCCAGCGGCGGACGCAGCCGATTCTCCCACGGGGCTCTGATGAACCGCCCCGGGTTTAGACCGAGGGTCAGATTACCAAACTAAAGCTCGTGAAGCGTCAAATGTACGGCAGGCGAAAAATCGACCTGCTCCGGGCGCGCGTCATCGGCTTTCAATAGGAGAGATTGCCATCAAAATTGCGTCAGAGCCCAAATTTAACCCCATGAACGGGGGATCGGCTTCCAAAATTGCCCCCCGACAGGTTGGCCTGAAGAGCTGCCCGTTTTGCATTGGCAAGCGGGCGGGCGGGGATGTTGATTGTGGAGACAATTGGCCGGATTCGGCGTGAGCATTTTGTCAAAGGCAAGTCGATCAAGGAGATTTCGCGCGAGCTGAGGCTTTCGCGGAATACGGTTCGCAAGGTTCTTCGTTCGGGCGTGACCGCCTTCGATTATCAGCGCGAGGTTCAGCCGCGGCCCAAACTTGGGCGTTGGGCAAAGGATCTGGAACGATTGCTCACGTCGAACGGCGAGAAGCCGGCGCGAGAGCGGCTCACGCTGATCCGGATTTTCGAGACGCTGCGCGATCTTGGCTACGAGGGCGGCTACGACGCGGTGCGCCGCTACGCCAAGACCTGGCGGCGCGCCTGGCGCTTCGGGTCGGTCAGCTACGATTGGCATGGTCGCCTCCAGAGCCACGAGATCGTCCTGCTCGACGGCGTCACCACGACAGTCAAAGTCGCCCATGTCCGCTTCTGCCACAGCAGCATGTTCTTCGTGCGCGCCTACTCGAGCTGCTCTGGCATCCGGTGTTGTCGCTGGCGGCGGTTCCGCCTACATTCGGGCGGCGCGAGAAATTGAGGCGGGATTGGCCGAAGAGGAGTGTCTGGCGCGCAGGGCTGGCCTCCAGGCGGTGGCATCGGCCTTGAGAGCCCCACGGAGCGCTATACTGGCCAATGTGGGAGAGATGAGTTTGGCTTGGCAGCCGAGGGAGGACGTTTGGTTCGACTGGGACGCGCGTACCAGACGCGACGCCGTGGACTTGTGGGAAGCAGGCATCGCCGACCCCTTGAATCAGTGCGAACTAACTCTTTCATTGGCGGTCAGCCTGTGCAAAAGCCTGTGCAATGTGTCCGTGATGGTCCTCAAGACGCTTCCACAGCCAAGCGATTTCGAGCCCGAAGTGGCCGCGGCAACCCGGGAAGTCGTGTAGCCTGACCGGCTCGCGAAAACGGGAGATGCCCAGTCTTGGGTTAGTTTGACTTGAGGGCCGCGTGATCTCCTAGGCGTTTCATTTGTACGGAAGGGGTCGCGCATTCGGATTGACGTGGGAAGTATTTTCCTCTACTTTACCTTAGGATTTGGTCTTGGGATGCCTTGCGCTCGCGCTCGGTGGTGTTCACTTCTAGATAAGTCCACAAATGACTAGTCTATTTGAAAAAAGTTCACAGAAGAACAAGCCGAAAACCCAACTCACTATGCCGGGGTGATTGACGTCGCCGGATAATTGCGACGAAAGGAGCTTTTGGCTATGTGACGCAAGTTGTCGAGCGCTGCCTCCCGCAACGGCGCTCGACGACATTTTCGGGTCCTGAACTATATTGAGGTAGTCTGAGCATGCGAAAGCGACTCTGACGCATCCGTGGAACGACCCCGCCGGCAATTATTTTTTGTAATCTCTGTCCCACTCGTGATTGGCGCGGTCAGATATTCGAACTCCGGTTGTGGACATTTGACCGCTGGCGACGATGAGTTCCACGATGTCGTTCGCCTCATCAATTTTACGCGCTCTGCGGCGCTCTGCCTCAGACAGTTTGAGCGATATCGGGAGAAGATCCCGCTGGGTTCAACGATCGTTGATTGCACCTCTGCCGCATCCAACAAGAAATCTGCCGAAAGCCAAAGTTCAGAATCCGAGTGGCGGCAAAGATCACGTGATGAGCACCAGCAAGCAGGGCGACGGCTATCTGCGGCGTCTGCTGGTGTCGGGCCGACGGCGGTCAGCGAAACGCACGCCAGAACAACAATGAGGTTCGTCCCGGCCAGAAAAAACGCATAGACGCCGGCTCCGCCCACGGCAGGAACCTCGTCGGCGCGGTAACGCCTTTCCAGCAATTGGGTCTTGATCGTTGCCAGGTCGACCATCGAATGGACCGGCCAAGCTCAAGGTTGGCTCCAAGCCACGGTTCGATTTCAATGACCTCAAATGGATCGAGCGCTTTTCCTAGCGCCACGAGAGCTGATCTTTCGGCAATCGTCCGCTGGGGTCGAATACGCGAACTTGGTGCGGTGGATTTTCATCCCACCGCCAGAGAACAAGGTTATGGTCCTCCGCGGTTGCTCCAGGGGCAAAGCTCGGGACAAGAATGCCAGCCTTACCCTCACTGTGTAACCGGCGGACTATTTCCCACGTCGGCGGCTCTTTGCCGGCCGCCAGCAAAGCGAACCAGCCGCATGCCAAATCTTCCATCTGAACGGAATGTTCGGCGCGGCACTCAACAGTCCGCAAATCGGCGATGTCGTCGCAGGCGACCTCATAGGAGCACAAGATGCATGGATCGATCTTGTGAGCGAAACCCTGATTGGCCTCCTTCACAGCGGTCATGATATCCAGGCCGAGGTAAAGAGCAGGCATGCCTCTTGGGTTAAAGCGGGCTCCCCGGATTGCTGCTCCGTCGCCAGAGAGGGGCTTGAACGCCCACCGAGGATCGTGCGCGCGAAAGCACGTTTGCTCAAACCTCACGCAAATCCGCCCATCGCGAGATGGTCGAGATAGTCGCGGACGGCCGCTGCTTGGCCAGACTTGACCAAAGCTTCCGCAGTCCGGCCGCCGAATGCGGCGATGGGCTGCGCGCGATACCACGCCATCGCTTGATTTTGGCCGCCGGCCCAAGTGGAAATCCGGCTCACGATCTCCAACATCTCCCGAACGCGACTTTGGGTTTTAACCGCATTTGTGCGAGCCGATTTGTGGAACGTCTCGCGTCCTAGACCGACCGTTTCGGCGAGCTGACCCTTGGACATGCCGAAACTCTCGGCAATCCGTTGTACGGCGACATGACCGCCCTCATCGATAAACCCGGCGATCAGTGGCGCTCCCAATTCAGTTCTCACGAATTGACCGCTCGAAGACGCGCGCTTAACCGCAGCGCTGCCGCCCGCTGAAGTCTGGATCCTACCTTTACGCGTCTGAGCCAATGTCCGATCCTTTGCCTGAATTTACCGGCAAAATATGCGCCTTTTATCGCTATCTTTCAAGGTCGCCATCAAAATCGGCAACCACACAGTTCGGGTGATCCCCTCGCGCCCCGATCTGACGCGACAAAGTCGGGCAGTGTGGTTCGGTGGCGACCGACAGCATTTCGGCCCAGAGGCGGCCTTGACGAGCCCGGTGTGGAGGGCGAAAGCTCCACTGGAATTGCGTGCCCCTGCCTTGGCCGGGTAGACTTTGCGGCAGAGGACGGTTCATGAGCCAATTGCTGATCCAGAAATATTTGAATGAGATTGATCGTTACAAAAAATACTCCGGCTCAAGCACGGAAGGCATAACGAGCGAAGCCTTCAAGGATTTGCTCAAGACCTGGGCCAAGCAGAACCATCTCATTTTTATCAACCAATACGAGTTTCAGTCGCCGCAGAAGAATCGCATCCGGCCCGACGGGACCATTCTGCACGATCTGCGCGTGCCGCTCGGATATTGGGAGGCCAAGGACACCGCCGACGACCTCGACGGCGAAATCGCCAAAAAGCTGGCCAAGGGCTATCCGCAGGACAATATCATTTTCGAGGACACGCGCACCGCTGTCCTGATCCAGAACCGGCGGGAAGTGCTGCGCTGCAAGATGCTCGACACCGATGAGCTGGCGCGTCTGCTGGCCCTGTTTTTCGGTTACGAGCGGCAGGAAATCGCCGATTTCCGCAAGGCGGTTGCGCAGTTTTCGACCGACCTGCCTGCAGTCCTCGCGGCTTTGCGCGCCCGCATTACCGACGCATACGCGGATAACGCGCCATTCCGCAAAGCGGCCAACGTCTTCCTGAAACAGGCCAAGGGCACGATCAATCCGGCGGTGACCGAGGCCGATATTCAGGAAATGCTGATCCAGCATATCCTGACCGAGGAAATCTTCGCCCATGTCTTCAGCGATGGAGACTTCCACCGCGAAAACAATATCGCCAAGCAGCTTTACGGGCTGGAAGAAAAATTCTTCACCAAGGGGATCAAGCGCGACACGCTGAAGGCCCTGGAACCCTATTACGCGGCCATCCGCGCCAACGCCGCGCAGATTACCAGCCATATCGAGAAACAGACCTTCTTGAAGGTCATCTATGAGAGGTTCTACAAGGTCTATAATCCAAAGGCGGCGGACCGGCTCGGTGTGGTCTATACGCCGCATGAGATCGTCAAATTCATGGTCGAGGGGGCGGACTGGCTGTGCCACAAGCATTTTCGGCAAGGCGCTGATCGACCCGCATGTCGAAATCCTCGATCCGGCGACCGGCACCGGCACATTTATCTGCGAGCTGCTCGAACATTTTCGCGGGCAGCCACAGAAGCTCATTCATAAATACAAGGAGGAACTACATGCGAATGAAGTGGCGATCCTGCCCTATTATGTCGCCAACCTGAATATTGAGGCAACCTACGCGACTATCACCGGTCAGTTCGGCGAATATCCCAACCTCTGCTTTGTCGACACGCTGGATAATGTCAAATCCTTGGGCATTCGAACCGGACAGCACGTCGGCGACTTGTTCGGCTCGCTTTCCGAAGAAAATATTGCGCGCATCACACGGCAAAATAATCGCAAGATTTCTATCGTCATCGGCAATCCGCCATATAACGCCAACCAGCAAAATGAAAACGACAACAACAAAAACCGAGAATATGCGGAAATCGATTCACGCATAAAGGACACGTACATCAAGCAGAGCACGGCGCAAAAAACCAAGCTTTACGACATGTATGCGCGGTTTTTCCGTTGGGCCTCGGATCGCATGCATGACGATGGCGTGCTGGCCTTCATCACCAACCGCAGTTTTATCGACAGCCGCACTTTTGATGGCTTTCGCCGCTGCGTTGCTCAGGATTTCGCCGAGATTTATGTCGTCGATCTCGGTGGCGACGTGCGCGCCAATCCAAAGTTATCTGGCACGAAACATAACGTCTTTGGCATTCAGACTGGCGTCGCCATTTCCTTCATGGTGAAGAAACGAGCCCTCAAGAGCAGCTATATTTTTTACGCTCGTCGCCCGGAAATGGACACGGCGGAAGATAAGCTGGCCTTTTTGGGCAGCACCTCGGCTGCGCAAATTCAGTACGAGCAGATCACGCCGGACAAGAGCGCCAATTGGGTGAACCTGACTGACAACGATTGGGATAGCCTCATTCCGGTGGCGGATAAGCGCACGAAGGCCTCCACTGCCAAAGGGCAGGAAAAGGCGATTTTCAAACTATTTTCGTTGGGCGTTGTTACCAATCGCGACGAATGGGTATATTCCTGTGATGATACTCAATTAGAGAAGAAGGTCGGCTTCCTTATTGATTCTTATAATCCAGATCGTGACAAATTTTCAAAATTACGACACAAAAGCGTATCTATAGATAAGTTGAACACGAATATAAAATGGACGAGAGCGGTTAAACGCGATTTAAATAGTGGAAAAATATATACGTACGACCGTGATTTGCGATCATCCAGCGATTATCGACCTTTTACAAAAAAGAGACTTTATTTCAGCGGTCAATTAAACGAGATGGTTTATCAAGTACCGCATCTATTCGGGCCGAGCGCGGGCCAGAACATTGGCATCTGCTATGTTGCCGAAGACAGGGCGTTGTTCTCCGCTTTGGCGGTAACAGAAATTCCGAACAAAGACTTTTTTATGCCGAGCGCCGCTCAAGTTTTGTCACGCTCTTATTATTCTGCATCGAATGGCAAACAAGACAACATCACCGATTGGGCGCTGAAACAATTTGAAAAACGCTATGGAAAAACCAAGGCGAAGCCGATCACCAAGGACGCCATCTTCCACTATGTGTATGGCGTGCTGCATGATCCGACCTATCGCGAAAAATATGCGCAGAACCTCAAGCGCGAGTTCCCCCGGCTGCCCTTCTACCCCGATTTCTGGAGCTGGGCGGACTGGGGCGATAAGCTGATGCGCCTGCATATCGGCTTTGAAACCGTGGATCCCTGGCCGCTCGCCCGGGTTGAGACGCCGGACCCGCGCGCCCGTGCGGCAGGAGTGGCGGCCAAGCCGATCCTCAAATCCCTGCCCAATGATGGGATCATCAAGCTGGATTCTGAAACCACGCTGACCGGCATCCCGCCCGAGGCTTTCGCCTACCGCCTTGGCAACCGCTCCGGCCTCGACTGGATATTGGATCAATACAAGGAAAAGACCCCGAAAGACCCGACTATCCGCGAGAAATTCAACACCTACCGTTTCGCCGACTACAAGGAAAAGGTCATCGACCTGATCGCCCGCGTCACGCGGGTTTCAGTCGAAACAATGGCGATAGCCAGTGCGATGAAAGAGGCGAAACGCTAGCCTCGCACGTCTTCGATCCGTCGGTGGCCAAGATACCGAGGCTTCGATGTTTGAAGGTTTACGCGGAATCGGACGCCATCGCTTCGACATAGGGGGAATCCACGCCGGGCACATCAGCGACGCAGAGCATGTAATCGCTCTCGCAAGGGAAACGGTTCGGAAGGGACGGTTTCTGGCATTGCTCGACTATTTCTGCGTTAAGGCTTATATATTTATGATGGTTACGTTGGCCGCCCACTCTGAATCGCCTGTCGTACCCGGGGCAATCTCCTGGGTGGATAAGCTCGTGCTCGCGACCGTGAACGCGCCGTACAGCCGGAATATTTCGTCTGCTATTCTTGAGGAATGCCTCGCTAAGATGATGATTGCGGGTTGGCCTGCGCATCTCGCTAGCTTTTTTACGGAATTGAAGCCTGAGCTAGTGCTGAGCTTTGCGTCGGAGCACGGCGTTTCTCAGAGCAATCTCACGGCGTCCTACGAAGCCGTCAAAGACTTCTCCGGCGAGAGCAATCCCGGCTTGGAGGAGCAGTTTGTCTTATTGGCGTCTGCTGCTTAAGCGCACAATTAGCGGCCTCTTCAAGCTCGAACAGTTAGGCCGGCCAGTACCGAGTTGGGTCTTGGGCGGTGGAACCGCGCTTATGGTTCATACGGACCATCGATTAAGCAAGGACGTCGACGCCTTTATCGACGATCCGCAATATCTTTCCTATATCTCTCCTCGCCTTGTTTCCGAGGATATTTGGAGCTGCGACGCCTATGATGAGACGGCTCATTATCTGAAGCTTGTCTATCCCGAAGGCGAAATCGACTTCATCGTCGCATCGAAATTCACGTCGATCCCCGATTTGGCGAAATCAATTGATGGCAACACGGTTTCGATAGAGCATCCCGTCGAGATCGCGATCAAAAAGCTTCATTACCGCGGCCCGCAGCTCAAAGTCAGAGATATTTTTGATATTGCCGTGGTCGATCGCTTCGCATCTGAATTGCTCGCGGAGAATCTCCCACTTATCGCGGGCAAGAAAGCGGCGATCCTGGCTCGGCTCGCAGCGATAAAGCCGGGATACGCCAAGGCCGAATTGATGGAATTGGCGATTCAGGAGCCGTGGCGGGAACTCGCTGATACATGCCTTCAACGTGTAAAACACCTCATTGAAGAAATTCCAGATCTGCTTCCGCACCCTTGAATTCGGTGTATGCGCCGAGGTTGTGCAAATTCAAAGACTCGCTCTCTTCGTCGGGGAAAGCCTTCCCCCTGACCGGCGCCATGGTCGCCGGCGCACCCCCTTCTGCGGGGAGACCCCACAACGCCCCCTTTGCGGTCACAGACTGACGTCGACTTTGCGGTGATAAAATGTGCCCGATGGCGTCGCCAGGCTTATTCGCGCCATAGCGCCCATCCGCGAACGGATAGACTTTCGTGAAGCGCCAGGCCGGATCCAATGGCGAAAAAGTCGCCGTCCCGGAATTCGTATGACCAGGGCGGGGCGTATTCCTTTAAATCATCATCGACGAGAATTCTCAGCGCGACGCGCTCAGGCGGATCGTCCTCGCGGCTGAATGGCGTCGCATCATTGCCGGGCAGGGACCAAAGCCGCGGTGGCGGACGCGTCATCAAATTCAGATCGGCTCAAACAGGAATCTCGCAAAAAACAATAGCTCCACCTTCTATAGCCAGCGCGCTGAGGTAAAGTGCACATCTGTTCCGAAATCACCGACAAGATCGTTGCCGAGTTGGCGGATGGAGCGAGCTCTAGGTCCAGCCCTGGGGGACGGCCGCCGGGGCGCCGCTGGGCAATGCCCAAGAACGCGGCGCGGATCGGCGCTATACTGGAATCGATGTGCTCATTCTCTGAAGCGCGGTGATCGAGCGTGGAATTACCGTACCTCCCCGCGGATGGCCACTGTGAAAAGCACAAAGGTCGCCGCCCCTCTCCCATGTTTCCTGTCCATCGACCGCTCCGGAACGGCCTCTTCTGTTGCGCGATTTGGCCGAAGGCCGGCTTCGCCTCGACCGCCTATGCCGCAACGGCGCGTCACGACTTTCTTCCCCTGGGGACCACCCCACGCGGGCCAAGCCGCGCGGGGACCCCGGATCGCCCATTCCTCGCGAGGCAAGAAAGTCGCTCCCCGCCATCCTCCGCTGCGCTCCGGCCCGGATGGGTGCGGCGTCGGTCGCCTCCGGCCGGTCAATCGCCATCGAGGCCGCAACGGTGCGGGCTCGGACCACAAAAACGGAGACTTACAATGGCGACCATCGGCACCTTCAAAAAGACCGCCTCGAATGAATTCAGCGGCGAAATCGTCACCCTCAGCGTCCGGGCCAAGGGCGTGCGCATCGTCCCCGACACCCGCGCCACCGGCGACAACGCCCCCAGCCACCGGGTCATGGTGGGCCGCGTCGAAATCGGCGCCGCCTGGTCCAAGCGCTCCAACGAAGGCCGCGACTATCTTGGCCTCAAGCTCGACGATCCGAGCTTCACCGCCCCGATCTACGCCAACCTCTTCGACGACGAGGACGGCGATGGTTTCTCGCTGATCTGGTCCCGCCCCAGCGGCCGCCGGGCCGACTGAGCCTCAGCACAAGACCCCGGCTAACAAGCCGGGGTCTTCCGCATTCAGCCATTGCAAAATATGTCGGTGCGCTTGATGATTCCGTCGCAAGCAGCCGACGTCTCCCAGTTCTGGGCGCCCAATACCCCGTCGTCTTCGAAGAGGTCGGCGAGGTAGAAAATGGCGGGGCCTCGCCAGGCTTTAGACGTGGCGCGTTGGATCAATGTGAAGAAGGCTTGGTCGGAAACGAAAACGCCGCCGATCGGCAGGACGGAATTGCTATCTTCCACGCCTTGAAGATAGGCCTGAGCCCGAGAGCGCGACCAGTGGTGGCGCAGGACCAGCGAATTTTGGTCGGACGGCGCCAGATGTTCGATGGGTTCGACACAGACAATTCCGGACCGCGAAGACGCCTCGCCGGAGAGAGAAAATTCGACGTGGCTTCCAGCTATCCATTCGCCCGGCGCCGCAGAGATTTGCTCAGCCGGCATGCGTCGCGACAGGCGATAAATTTGAGGGAAATGAAGATTCAGGGGCTTGCAGAAGATCCGACCGCGTTTTCTGACAATGGATTTCAATTCGACTATTCCGCAGGCAGTCCTATCGCCTGAAATCAGTTGATGAAATTGCGTCGCAAAAAACGGCTGTCAGGAGCCACCTTGGAATGAGAATATGAAGATTATTTAGGATTTGGCCATCAATAGCGAGAATTTCGTCCTTCAATATTCTCACTATTGATGGCTCGTGTCGGCGGCCTCGGGCAGTTCGAATTTCGCTTCGCGGCAGAATTTATCGAAGTTTCTCTGGCCCCTCAGAAGGGTCGCCCTGCGCAGCTCCCGAAGCACTGCGGGATTGGCCAAAACGCGCGCCAGCCCCGCGAGCAATGCCGGCCGGAACTCTATGGGAAGCGTCGTGATCGCCGCATGCGTGACGCGCCGCTTGATGGGTCGCGCGCGTGCATCAAAATCTGGGAAAAGCGTGCCCAATACCCATCCGACGACGGGATGTTCGAGATCGCGAGTGATTGGCTTCCAGGTCTGAACCAGCAATAGTTTCAGGATTGCGATCGGCGAGCTTTCGTCGTGTCCTCCGTCCGCGAGATATCGCTCGACAATTTGTTCGCCTGCGATGGCCTCCGACCACAGGTCGTCAAATGGCGTCGTCTCCAAAAGCGTCGCGCGACTGGCGTGATGCTCGTTCGTGTCCGTAAAGGCAAGGCCGCAGGCGGGACACGTAATTCGCCACGCCTTGCTCCAATGTTTTGGAACGGCGCCTTCGGCGCCGTCTTGACCGTAGCGATCCGCGCAGGGGTGGCAGATTTGCGGTCGCCTGCCCCGGCTGATGAGATCGCTAACTTGGCCGTCACTTTTGTCGATATGGGTCATATCGATTAGCGCCGCCGGATCGCAGCGGAACCTTTCCGCCAATAGAGCGACTTGCCCCAAGCCGAGGCGACGGTCGAGCGCCGAGAGTCGAGTGTCGCCCAGGCCGAGCCACTTGGCAAAAAATGGACCCGTTACGCCGTAAAATCGGGCGTGTCGAGCAAGCCAGGACGAGAGCAATTCGTCGCGCGCCGCATTGAGGACGACCGGCAATGGTTTGGCGTTGGGTTCGATCCCGCAGCTCACTGGAAAGCCACCTCGTTTTCCGAAACCGGCTTATATTTCTCGATCGACATGTCAGTGATGCGTTCTTCGCCCGTTTCAATCGCCTGGATCGCGAGGTCGTTGAGCATGCGAAATATGCGGGAGCTGACGCCGCCGCTGAGTTGGAGAACGCAGCGCAGACCCTTCACGGTCAGGACGCTTGGCTCCCGCAAAGGGAGGTTGCGGACGATTGCGAGGACGAGTTGCTCGAACTCTTTGCCTGCGGTCCATCGCGGCAATGTAACGGCGTCGAAGCGGCGCGCCAATTGAACGTCGCCGTTGATGGCGTCTCTCGCCTCCAATATCCCGAAACAGACGAGCGAAACTTTGAGCTCGTTGCTCAGGAATTTCAGGGTGTTCAGGACGATACGCTGTTCCCGCCATGAACCGGCGAGAATATTGTGGATCTCGTCGATGACGAGGATTTGGACGCCAATGTCGCGAAGAATGTTGATGGCGCCCCTCTCCACATCGACGATACTGGCGCGCGGGCTATGGGGCGCATCGACGGCGTCGAGGATTTGTGAGAAGAGCCTTCGTTCGGTGGGGCGCCCGCTCAGCTCGACAACGAGAACTTTGTTGGGATTCGGCGCCCGGTCGGTCCCAGTGCCCGTCGCGCAGTCCGCCATGAACTTGTCCACCAGCATGGATTTTCCCATCCCGCTGTCGCCGTACACGATCAGCGAGGGCATCCGCGTGGTGCGCGGATGCTTGAGCATTTTGCTCAACTGGTCGAGAATCTGGACGCCTTTTGGATAGGCGATCCACCGCTTCGATTGGATATGATAGACCCGCTCGTCAGGTGTGCCGAGAAGGACGTTCGCCGCTTCATCCGTCAGGTGGCTTGGCTTTAACATTAGGTTGCCGGTCCAAAAGCTCCAGTCGGCTTGGTATGCGCGAGTCGATGCCGGTCATCGATCCAGAATCGAAGTCGTCCACCGCTATTTGTGGCCTTGGCGACGTTTTGCGCGCCGCCGCGGTCTTGGCGATTGCATCGGCGACAATTTGGCGTTGGGCCAACGCCGTCCGCATGAGCTGGTCGTTGTCACGCTCTCCCCTGCCCTTCTGTCGCAGCGCTTTCCTGGCCAGCCTCCATTCGCGCAGGCTGATCGCAGGGAACCCAAGATTGCGCGCGCGGGCCTCGATGAAATGGCCCGACGACGGGTGTTGGACGAAAATCCGCGACACATCCCTTGGGTCATACTTGATCAGCAAATCGCCTGCGTGCCTGCCGACCTCGGCCGACAGGGCGTTCGACCAATAGGGGAGATCATGAATCCAGATGCCGTCCGGTCTGAGTTTTCGATACGCGTCAGGCAGGAAAGACACCCAGAAGGTCATTCGGTCCTTTGGCATTCTCAGCGTGGTCGACGCCTCGTGTTCGTCCCAGACCGCAATGGGCGGACGCAGGAGGGCGCTGTGTATTTCCTGATTGTAACGCCCAGCGATTTCCCAGCCCAGGGCGCACTCGAACTCCCGGAACGTCATGGCCGAGAACCGGGCGGAGTCGTTGTCCTGCCGCGCCGTGGAGTTGGAGAAGGTCGTCCCAGGATAAAAGTGCACGCGCCCCATGATCGTGCCGATCAGCCGCTCGATGTGGCCGCCGTAGTACGGCGCGCCAACCGGCCGCCAAATGAGTTTTATGCCCTCCTCCCGGCACGCCCAGGAAAACGCCTTGCTTCTGAAGTCTGCGCCATTGTCGGCATGAAGAGCTTCGGGCAGCCCCGCCACCGGCCAACGCGCGTCGATCGCGTTTTCTTTCAGCCACGCGCTCTTGTCGTAGACCGCGTTGAGCATGCAAAGACCGATGGACACCCGGGATGGCTTATCCATCGACAAATGGAACCCGACCACCATGCGGGTGAAAACGTCGATCGCCAGAGTCACCCAAGGGCGAACGCCCATCGCTTCGCGCGTCGTCTCGTCCACCAGAAAAAGATCAACCTCGGTGTGATCGATCTGCACGACCTCCAAGGGCCGCGAAGCGACGTATTGACCAGGAACCGCCTTCGTGGCCTTGGCGCCTTTGCTGTCTTTGCGTTTCAGCGCCGCCACGCGCTTGTCGATCCGGTCAACCCGCGCTTTGATCGTCCGCCGGTCCGGCGCGGGCAATTCGGCGCGCCCGCATTTCGCCCTCACCTGTTCGATCAAATAAGTCATCGTCGGCCGTTCGGGCTTCAAATAGATTTCCCGAATCGCCTGCGAAATCAGCTTCTCCCGCTTGCGGTCCAACACGAAAGCGTTCTTGCGCCGCCCCCGGCTGCGCGGTTCAACGGAGCTGACGGTTCGCTTCGCCCTGTAAGCTGTGATCAGCCGGTACAGCGTCGCTCGACTGACGCCCAATTCCCAGGCAACCTCATCGACGTCCCCTATCGAAAGGCGCGTGTCGCCGTGCCGCTCCAAAAGGCGGCTGATCGCCTCTTCGCGCCTGCATCCCTCGAGCCATGCGCGCTGCTTTTCGTCATCGTCAAAGACGCGTTCATCGTCGCTCATTCCGGCCACCGAATTTGCTCCAACGTTCGGCGCCAAAATTCTCACAATTGATGGCCAAGTCAACGCAGATTATCAAATTAGATGGATATTCTCAAATATCATGGCGAAGCCTAAACACTTGATTTCGTTGCATTCGATTTCTCACCCCGAGATGTCGCCTGACAGCAGGCCCGACACTAAATCGGCGAATTCCAAGGCGTGGACCCTAAGAGCGACCGAAGCCTCCACGCGCAAACGGCGTGAACTCTCGAAAATTTTGGCAACACGATCAGTGCCGTGGGCAGCAACGTCGAATTCCACGCGTTCAATTTGTGAGCATGAACGATCCTGTTGTCAGGAGCCACCTTGGAATGAGAATATGAAGATTATTTGGGATTTGGCCATCAATAGTGAGAATTTCGTCCTGCAACATTCTCACTATTGATGGCTTGCGTCGGCGGCCTCGGGCAGTTCGAATTTCGCTTCGCGGCAGAATTTATCGAAGTTTCGCTGGCCCCTCAGAAGGGTCGCCCTGCGCAGATCCCGAAGCATGGCGGGATTAGCCAAAACGCGCGCCAGTCCCGCGAGCCATGCGCGCTGCTTTTCGTCATCGTCAAAGACGCGTTCATCGTCGCTCATTCCGGCCACCGAATTTGCTCTAACGTTCGGCACCAAAATTCTCACAATTGATGGCCAAGTCAACGCAGATTATCAAATTAGATGGATATTCATAAATATCATGGCGAAGCCTAAACACTTGATTTCGTTGCATTCGATTTCTCACCCCAAGATGTCGCCTGACAACAGGCGTTCCAACATGGGCGTCTTGCGGCTCGAGTCGCTTGCCGCTTGTTATTCTGCCGGCAATCGTGCGCCGCGTGATTGTGTTCGCAGATCCCGACAAGCCTGGTCGTGAGGCTCCCGAACATTTCCGCGAACGCCATCCCGAACTTGAGAACGTCGAAATTCGGACGCCTGACGGGTCCGATGATTACGCCGCGATTTATGCAAAACAGCGCCTCGGCTAACCGGGTAACCGCTGCCGTTAGCTTCAAATATCAGTGCGATCGCCGGATCATCGCGTATTGCGAGGAAAATAGGACGCGCCTTTGGCGCGAGGTCCTCCGATAAAGAAGTGGGGAGCGGCGTTCGATGTAACGAGCGAGAGGAAAACCGCGAAATTCCTCTCGCCCTCATTCATCAGGCGGGTCCTTCGCTCACTGAGTTTTGCGGCATTGTCCGGTCTCAAACCCACATCATCGAGGCCGGCAGGACGCTTCGACCGAGTTTCGGCGCCAGCCCCGACGCCTGGAACGAAGGTGCGCGATTAATCGGCCAATATCGGGCTGGAATCGTCTCCATCTATGTCCACCAGCTTGCTTGCGACGACGAACAAAAAAATGGTCCGCGCGGACGAGAAACCCGTGGAAAATTTGGGGGCGTTTTCAGATCTTTGATCCGGCACACCGCTGACGGCCAGTTCGACATCTTCCCGTCGCTTTCCGCTATGCGGCGAAAGCGAATGTCCTGATGAAATGTAATTTTCCGGTGCGAGCGCGACAAGCTTCCCGTTATTCTGTCGAGGGTGGGCGGGCCGTAACTCTGGCAATCTAGGCAGTTGTCGGGCGCGGATATCAGCGCCCGGCCAACCGAACGGCGACAGCCAGGGCGGTCTCAGTTGCCGTGGCAAACTTTTGCGGAACATCTCGCCACGGGTTGGATGTTGACCGCCGTCAAAACAATAGAAAGAGAACGCTGTTTCAATATGTTAAACGGATGTTGGACGTTCAAACCTTTGTGGTGGCAAGGATGGAGCGAGACCAGGCCGAAGGAGCATGTCATCGTTTGCTGGATAGGGGGCTGAGATTGGCAAATTCATATCAATCGGCGTTGATCTGCCGCCCTCTATTTCCATTAACTTTCCATTAACCTAATATTTCTTGCCAACAGAAGAGAATCGGAGATACTGGCGCCAATACCGCCCTATCGGCTCAATTAGCGCCAGGATCTCTGAAGGTCGTCATGCTTCCTCTCCCTTCTTTTGAATTTGACGATACGATCCTTGCCCAGGGCGCGGAAATTTCGCGCAAGCTCGATCAGTTGCGGCAGGAAAAATTTCCGCCCGACGCCAAGAAAACGCTTCGCCGCTTCCCCATGGCTGAAGTCGCCCATTATCTCGGGGTCAGTCCCAATAACCTGAAACGGCTTCACCTTGAAGGCAAAGGACCGGAACCGCTGGTCGTTGCGGGCGGCCGCCGATTGTACGACGCGGCGCAGATGATCGAACTTCGGCATTATCTCGACAAGAATGGCCGCTCCGACGCCCGAAAATACGTTCCGCACCGAAAAGGCGATGAAAAACTTCAGGTCATCGCCGTCGCCAATTTCAAAGGAGGGTCAGGCAAGACGACCACGGCGGCGCATTTGGGGCAACACCTCGCGCTGACAGGCCACCGTGTTCTCGCCATCGATCTCGACCCGCAGGCGTCGCTCTCGGCCCTGCACGGCTTTCAACCGGAAATCGACCGCGATCCCTCGCTTTATGATGCCCTTCGCTACGACGAACAGAGAAAATCCATCAAGGATATCATTCTGAAGACCAACTTTCCGCTGCTCGATATTATTCCGGCCAATCTGGAGCTGCAGGAATATGAATACGAGACGCCACTTGCGATGCAGACCTCGCAGGAAGGTAAGCGATTTTTCACGCGGCTAGGCAATGCCCTCGCTGATGTTGATGGGCGCTATGACGTCGTGGTGATCGATTGCCCACCTCAGCTGGGCTATCTCACGCTCACTGCATTGACGGCGGCTACTTCCGTTCTGATCACGGTTCATCCGCAAATGCTCGATCTGATGTCCATGAGCCAGTTTTTGCTGATGCTCGGCAATATCACAAAGACGATCAAACGCGCAGGCGCCAACGTGAGAATGGACTGGCTCCGCTATCTGATCACACGCTACGAACCCACAGATGTGCCGCAGGTGCAGATGCTGGGCTTCATGCAATCGATGCTGACCGAGGAAATTTTAAGAAGCCCGATGGTCAAGTCGACCGCCATTTCCGATGCGGGCCTGACCAAGCAGACCCTCTATGAGGTCGAAAAGGCTAATTTCAATCGCGACACATATGATCGCGCGATCGAATGCATGGACGCTGTGAATTTTGAAATTCAGGGCCTGATCCATCGCGCATGGGGAAGGCCCTAATGTTGACTGCCGTCAAAACGTCCAAAAGCCGACGCTCATTCAATATGTTAAGCCGATAGGAGATGCGGATGGCCCGTAAAAACCCTTTCGCCAATGTGCTCGCCGACGACAAGCCAGAGCATCCGCAGCCCGTATTGGAATATGCGGCAAGAGGGGCTTCGAAATCGATTCTTAGCTCCATTGGAGAGATGGCGTCGCGCGCCGACAAGCTCATCGAAGGGGAAACGATTGTTGACCTCGATCCAGCCATCGTCGACGTCTCGTTCGTTCAGGACAGAATCGATTCTGACGAGGAGGAATTCGCCGAATTGCTGGCGGCGATCCAGGACCACGGGCAGGATTCGCCTATCCTCGTGCGCCCCCATCCTTCGACGCTGTCGCGCTACATGGTGGTGTTTGGCCATCGTCGGCTGAAGGCCGCAAAATTGCTCGGCCGCAAAGTACGCGCCGTTGTCAAAGAGATGAAAGACGCAGAGCACGTTGTCGCGCAAGGCCAGGAAAATTCCGCCCGCGCGAACCTGTCGTTTATCGAGAAGGCGTCTTTTGCGGCCCGCCTCGTCCGGCTGCACTACGATGATGACAACGCCCTCGTTCTAAAGGCGCTTGGTATCGATCGCGCCACGCTCTCCAAAATGCTTTCCGTAGCCGCGCTGCCGGAGAAAATCCTTGGAGCCGTCGGCGCCGCGAAGGGGATAGGCCGCGATCGCTGGTATGAGCTGAAATTGCTGCTTGAGAAGCCTTCTCATCTGGACAGCGCGTTGAGCTTTATCGATGGGGATGATTTTACTGCGCTGACGAGCGACCAGAAATTCAATGCATTGGTCGCCAGAATAAAATCGATCAAAAAAGGCCCACACGCGCAAAGCGCTTCGGCTAAGCGAAGCTGGGCACCGTCGGATGGAGCCCTTACCGCTGAAATGACGAGTGAAGGAAAGCGATTCATTCTGGCGATCAAGGCCAAGGAGCCGAGTGCTGGTGCTTTCGGAGATTATTTGTCGGCGCATCTCTCTCGAATTTACGAGGAGTTCCGGCAAGACGCGACTTCAACAATGAACGGAGATTAACCCCGCAAAAGAAAAAGGCCACCGAAACAGCGTCCCGGAAGCCCTTCTCAATCCTAAGCAAGTTGAGATTCCCACTTCCGCGAATCATTGTCAAGAGTCTCGCGAGAGGCTGACGCCGTTTCGGCGAGCGGATTTCTTTTGCCAGATGAGGGCAAAAGATATGGAACCACATACCTCCACGACGCCCTTCGGGCGGCGATCGCTAACGCTCGCCCATGTGGCCAACCAAGCGATTGCAAAAACGCGCCTGCCCGAAAAGGTGGTGCACAAATGGAAAGTATTTCGGGCGATCTGCACGGCTAAGGCTCGCATCGGCGTATCCGAGCGGGCGCTTGCCGTGCTCGATGCGCTTCTGTCGTTTCATCCCGAAACGGCGCTGACCGGAGATGCCTTGATCGTCTTCCCGTCGAACCAGCAGTTGTCGCTGCGCGCGCACGGAATGGCGCCGGCAACGCTGCGGCGTCATCTCGCGTCGCTCGTGGACGCCGGCCTCATTGTCCGGCGCGACAGCCCCAATGGCAAGCGCTATGCGCGAAAGGACAGGGAAGGGGAGGTGGAGATCGCCTTTGGCTTCGACCTTTCGCCGCTTGTGGTTCGATCCGAGGAATTCGAAGCCTTGGCTGAAGAGGTCAGCGCCGAAGCGCGGGCGCTGAAACTCGTCCGCGAGCGCATCACGCTCTGTCGGCGCGACATTGCCAAGATGATCGCGACCGGCATCGAGGAAAGCGTGCCAACACGCCAAGCAGGGCAGGGGCTGGCCAACTGGGACGAGGTTCACACGCTCTATCGCGGCATAGTCGAGCGGATTCCGCGCACGGCGATGCGAGACGAACTCGCGCCGATCGCCGATGAGCTCTCGATGCTCGCCGACGAAGTGCTCACGTTGTTGGAAACTCATATTAAATCTGAAAATTTAAGCGGCAATGAGTCTCAAACTGAGCGGCACATACAGAATTCAAATCCAGACTCTCTTATTGAACTTGAACGTGGCTTTCCGAAAAAGCAGGGGGCAACGGTCGAGGCAAATCCGGAACCGCGGAGGATGCCGGAAGGATCCTACCCGTTGGGGATGATCCTGGACGCTTGTCCCGACATCGTCGATTACGCCAAAGGCGGGATTTCAAACTGGCGCGACTTCATGGCCACAACCGCCGTGGTTCGCCCAATGCTCGGCGTCAGTCCAAGCGCCTGGGAGCAAGCGCAGGCCGCGATGGGCGAGGTTCAGGCGGCGATTGCGGTCGCCGCGATCCTGCAAAAGGGCACCGCGATCAACAGCGCCGGCGGCTATTTGCGAGAACTTACGCGCAAGGCGGAGGCTGCGGAGTTTTCGATTGGTCCGATGTTGATGGCGCTGATCGGCGCCCGGAAACGCGACAAGAAGACGGCGTGACGCATGCACACCGGGTTCGACTATCAGAGTTTTCATTCTTCGAGATTCGGGGCGGTCGGAGCCAGGCCAAGCTTGGCCGCCTGGTCGAGCAGGTTTTTGACTGACGACGCAGCCCATTGCCGGCCCCCGCGGGGTGTGCGCTCGCGCATGGCCTCGAGTTGGGCGCCGATCGCGCGCAGCGGCATGTCGGGATTGGCCATGGCGATGCCGGCGACCAGTATCATCAGCCGGTCTTCTGGCGCTCTGCGCGGGCTTCGCTCCAACAGTTTTGGGTCAGCCAGGCGCTCGCGAACCGTTCGGCGCACGGCGCGGCGGAGACGCTCGACCGTCCAGAGAACGCCGGTCTCCATGTTCAGCACGCGAACGACGTCTTCCCACGGGCTAGACGGCCGCATCCGGCGGACGGTCGGAAGCCAACGGTCCATTGACGCGATGACGTCGCCAGTGAAGACACGATTGCGCGCCTCCGCAGCCTTGCGAATGGCGGCCGGGTCCTTGGCGCGCAATCCGGGATTGCCCGGCAGTTTGCCGCGCGCGCGCGCGGCTTTGATTCCAGCTTTCGTTCGTTCGGAGATCAGGGCGCGCTCGAGCTGGGCGACGGCGCCGAGGACTTGGAGCGTGAACATGCCCTGCGGCGTCGATGTGTCGATAGGATCGCGCAATGATCGAAAATGCGCGCCCTTCGCTTCCAGGCGTTCGATCACTTCGAGCAGATGGCTAACGGATCGCGCCAGACGGTCGAGGCGCACGACGACGAGGACGTCGCCAGCGCGGATCTCGCGCATTAGCCGGGCGAGTTCTGGACGCGCGCGTGAGGCGCCGGAGCCATGCTCCTGGTAGAGCGTCGCGCAGCCGGCGGCGCGCAGCTCGTCGGTCTGGGCATCGGTCGCCTGATCCTCGGTCGAGACGCGGGCGTAGCCCAGAAGGCGGCCAGAAGGCCCGTGTGTGGATTTTGACGGAAGCTTCGTCACCTTTGTGTGGTCAGCTCCATTGAGGTGTCCGATCCGATTGTTGATGGTGGCCGCCTTCAATCGGTCTTGGCGATTGGCGTCCAGGGATTGAGAAGGGATACTTCGAACGGCGCAAAATCCTTGATATTGCGCGTCACGAGTGTCTTGTCGTGGACAAGGGCCGTTGCTGCGAGGAATCCGTCCATCGCATGCAGTACCGTCCCCTGTCGCTTGGCCGTCGCCATCAATTCCCCCCACATGTCGGCGACCGGCGCGGTGACATCGACGATCCGGCCGGCGAATCTTTCGCGCAAGTCCAGGCGAAGCCAAGCGTCGAGCGCGGATTTTGCGCGTCCGTCCGCCTTGAGCGCTACGCCTCGGCGCAGCTCACCCAATGTGATGACGCTGACGAAGAGGCGATCCTCGTCGGTCTCGTGCAGGAATGAAACGACTCGCGGATCGGGATTTGGTCTGGTGAGTTCCGAAATCACGTTCGTGTCGATGAGGAAGCTCACAGGTCGATTTCTCGCGCATCGTCCTGCGACCGCTCAATGTCGAGATCGGCGCCTCGCAATGGAGAATTGAGCAGGAATTCCGCGAGCGAGCCGGACCGCGTGGTCTTGCGCTCCCATTCCTCCACGGAGACGAGGACGGCCGTCGATCGGCCGTTCTTCGTGATCGTTTGCGGGCCTTCCCGGCGCGCTGACTCGATGAGTTCAGACAACCGAGCTTTGGCGTCGGCGACCGTCCAGTGATGGTTGGCGTGCGCCATAAGCATCCTCCAAAAATGGTCATTATAACTATCATGACCATATCGTGAAGCGCAGCCGCCTTCAAGGGCGCATTTCTTTGAAATGTGTTGCTGCGAGTGCTGACGCCATGGGCTGGTGGCTCAAGTTAGGGCATTATAAAACGGTGCGCGCGCAACGGCGCACGTGGTCAAGCAGGTTTCGGACGAATTCGAATCTGTCGATCGGATCGACATGAGCCGGAAACGTTGTCGGATTGCCAGGGTTATTGAGATTGGCGACCTTGGGATTTCAAAGCCTTAGACTTGGCGCATTTGTGAGATTGATTCGGGGTTATTGAGACTGGCCTCGGAACTGATTCGGAATTTATGAGACCAGCTTGCAGCCGCATGGCGAGGCTGTCCATGGATTACAGCAGTGTGGACCATGAAGCCTGGATGGAGGCGCAACGCCGGGCAGAAGTTCTGTCGCGATTGCCAGATCGGCCATCGGCGGGTGAGATCCGGCATGCAATGACGGTTCTCGGGGTTAGCCGGGCGACCTTGTTTCGCTGGCTGAAACGATTTCGTGCGGACGGTCGAGTCAGCACGCTCCTGGCGCGCCGCCCTGGGCCGAATTCCGGGATGCAGCCGCTGGCGCCAGCGGTCCAGTCGATTGTCGAATGGCATTTCCGGGATTTTTACGCGACGCATCGGCGGCCAACGCAAACGCGCTTTTGGCGCGAAGTCGCCGCTGATTGCCGCCGGGCGGGGCTGTCCGCGCCCTCGATTCGTCGGCTTGGGCGCTGGCTTGCCAGCCAGAATCCGGGCGAACTGCTTCGTAAGCGAGAAGGCAAAGACAAGTCGGACCCTGTCTTTCTGGCGACGCCCGGAACGCTTGAAGCCGCCGCGCCGCTCAGCATTGTCCAGATCGATCACACCAAGGTGGACGTCACGGTGGTCGATCCGGTGAGCAGGCTTCCGCTGGGCCGGCCAACGTTGACGCTCGCCATTGATGTCAACACACGCATGGCGATGGGATTCCACCTCTCGCTGGAGCCGCCTTCGTTGCTGTCGGTGGCGCTATGCCTGACTCACTCAGTCATGGACAAGACCAGTTGGCTCGCCGCTCGTGCGATTGCGGCGGATTGGCCTGCACATGGGATTCCGAACACCATCCACGTCGATAATGGCGCGGAGTTTCATGCGCTTGCCTTCGAGCGGGCCTGCGCCGAATACCGGATTGATCTCGCCTACCGTCCTCCCGGAACGCCTCGCTTTGGCGGACACATAGAACGGTTGATCGGGACGATGATGGGGGCCCTTCATCTCCTTCCAGGTTCACATTTTTCGAACGTTCGTGAGCGCGGAGCGCTCAATCCCGAAGCGCATGCGGCGATGACGTTGCGTGAACTGGAAACCTACCTCGCGCTTGAAATCGTCGGCGCATACCACGCACGGATTCACAAGGCGCTTGATATGCCTCCCGTCGCGGCGTGGAAGGCGCGCATCGAAACGGTGGCAGTCCGGGCGCCCGCCGATCCGAGGCAGTTTCTGATTGACTTCTTGCCTGCCGAGAAGCGCCTCTTGCAACGCGACGGGCTACACCTCTTCCACATCCGCTACTGGTCGGACGAGCTCCGCCGGCTCATGGGCCGCAGCGAGGAAAAATTTACGATCAAGTATGATCCGCGGGACCTTTCCGTGGTGTTTGTCGCGACGGGGCAGGGATATTTTGAAGCCAGACCAGCCGACCTGACGCGGCCTGCTATCGCGCTGTGGGAACACCGGGCAGCGCTGCGCGCCCTGCGGGCGGCGGGTCGCAAGGCCGTCGATGAGGAAATCATCTTCGCCACCATTCTTGCCCAGCGCGACTTGGTGGACGAAGCCATCCGTGCAACCAAGGCGACGCGCATGGACACGGCGCGGCGCGCGCGTGCGCCGGAAATCAGAATAATCGACGTTTCGCCCAATCTCGAGCAGCCGAAGGACGATTCTTCGCGGCTGTTGCCCTATTTCGAGGTGGAGGAATGGGATGATTGACGATTTCGGACATCTCTTTCCCGCCAGCCGGCCAACGGCGGCGCTGGGCGCCGAGGAACGCATCCGCAAAATTCGCGCTGACCGCTGGATCCGCTATCCCCGGGCGCAGCACGCGCTCACCAAGCTCGAGGAGCTTATCGCGTTTCCGCAGCGCGCTCGCATGCCCAATCTTTTGATTGTGGGCGCGAGCGGCATGGGCAAGACGATGATTGTCGAGAAATTTGCCCGCGACCACCCGACGCATTTTGACGCAACGAAGGGCGTCGAGCATATGCCGGTCATCGTCGTGCAGATGGTCTCGGGACCCGACGAGGCGCGCTTCTACAAGCGGCTTCTGGCCGCGATCGGGGCGCCGGAGCCGCCTCGGGCGACACTTGGTCGGTTGGAAAGCCTGGTGCTGCGCCTCTTGATCGAAATCCAGCCCAGGGTTCTCGTCATCGATGAGGTCCACAGCCTGCGGGCGGGCACGGTGCGCGAACAAGCGCGATTCCTGAACATGCTTCGCTTCCTGGGAAACGAACTGCGGATCCCGCTCGTATGTGTCGGCACCCAGCAGGCGCGCAACGCGCTTCGAACCGACGAGCAGCTGGTGCGTCGCTTCGAGGCCTTTACCCTCCCGCCGTGGCGAAACGACGAGGATTTCGCCGGGCTGATCGGCAGTCTGCTGCGCACGCTGCCGCTCCGCCGGCCAAGCGAAATCAACGATCGCGCGCTCAAACGCATCGTCGAGGCGACGGGCGGAATCACGGCGGGAATATTCTCGCTGATGACGAAACTCGCCATCGCCGCGCTCGAAAGCGGCGAGGAACGCATCCTTGGCGGCAATGTCGAGGATCCTCGAATCCTGTCGCCGTTGCTGGGAGAGCCGGTGTGAGCGGCAGGCCGCCAATCAAGCGATGGCCGGTCGCGCCACGCCCCGCGCCCGGCGAACGGCTGTCGTCGTGGCTTGCGCGCTTGGCGAGCCTCTACGAGACCACAACCTCCGGCCTTCTCGATCATTGCGGTCTCGCCGGGAAACGCGCGACAACGCTCGAACGGGGTTTGCAGGACACCGAAAGCCTATTGCTCGCCGCGCGCACCGGGCTGACGCCCGCAGCCCTTGATGCGATGACGTTCCGGGAAATCGCCCCGTACGCCCAGTTCTTGATTTCCACCAAGACTCGGTTCCTCTGTCCCGAATGCGGCGCCAGCCCGGCGATCCGCCGGAAAGATGCAGCGTTGCCCTGGTCTTTCTGGTGCTCCACGCATGAAAACAGGCTGCGGTCGCCGGCCCGGCGCATTTTGAGGGCGCTGCTGCCGGGCGGAACGCCTGATCTGCTTGATCGCCTGGCCAGGCGCGGCTCAGCTCGGCTTGGGGCCTGGGCCGAGGACAGGGACGATAGCTTGCCGTCAGTCCCCGATCTGGTGCAATTCCTGACCATACGGCATCGCCGCATGGCGCCGCCGTCCCTCGATGAGCCGCCGGTGCTCCCGCAGTCGGCGCAGGGCGACAATCAAGTCATTCAACGGCCAGTTGCCCGCCAGGCGCTGCTTGTCGTCGTGCCGGAATACGATCGCGTCGCGCCGCTGCTCGATAAGCCGGCCTCCCCTGCGCTAACCGAGCTCGCTCGAGGCTCGATTCTGCGGAATTATGCCCTGGCGATCGCCATCGCTCGCCTGGCGGACGACCCCGCAGCACACGCCGCTCGGGTCATTGCGGCCAGTGACGCCGAGGGGGAAGCGCGCGTGCACGAGGCCTTACGGCCGTGGCCGTCCGCACTGCGTCGGCAAGTTTACACCCACCTTCAACGCCTTCGCGCGGCAGGACCCGTGCTGTCGGCTGGAGCCGGAACGTCACGCCGCGGGTCGTCAGAGGCTCTGTCTTACAAATTACGCTCGGCCCAGTCTCATAATCGCGCTCCGGGAGTCTCATAATTACGCGCGAAACGCCGCCCAAGGCGTGGAATCTCACAAATTCCGGCTCGCCGACAAAGGCGGTATTTGAGGCGTTTGTACAATATCGGAAGTTGTTAGCAAACGGCCGTTTGCAGGCGTCGTTCATCGATCCCCACGGCGGGCCATAGAGGCCGATTCAGCGCTTCGGATGGGCAAGACAGGCTCGGCGCGTTGCAGGCGCCCACAGGCTTTGAAAGCGGAAAGCCAGGATTATAAGGGCTTCTAGCCGGAAAAACGCGTCGCGTGTGGCTGGCTGGGCCCTCCGCCGAGGGAAATAATGCCAGGCCTATCGTTCCGTCGATTGATCCTCCCAATGCCCCTTGGAGGCTTCGGAGAGCTATCCCTGTCGATAGTGAGACGACGCGCTAAACAGTTGCGCCTATGACGGAAGTGAAAGCTATGTTAGCTTCGGTATAGCGAAATATTCTCAGGAAACACAGGCGCGTGAAAGCCGACGCAAAAATCGTCGAAAGGCTCGATTGGGCGAAAATCAATGCCCCTCTGGCTCTGGCCGAAGACGCGCTTGCCCGGCTCGACGAGCGGCTGCGGGCGAGTCCGATCCGGGAGGGGTGGGTTTCGCGCACGCATTTCTCCGACGCCTGCGCCTCGCTGTGGATCGAGGGCGGGCTGGCGCATCTCGAAGACCTCGTCCTGCACGACGCCCAGATGGACGCCCGCGCCCCGACCGCGGAAATTATCCGCGCCGGCCGCGTGCTCGGCGCGCGCCGGCGAATCCTCTCCATGGCGCCGGGCTGGGCGCTGTCGGCCGAAGGCCTCGCCGCACTGCGCGGCGGCGCGTTCTTGCCGGAAGGGGAGGGGAGGGCCGAGACTCCGTCGGAGAGCGACGAGGCGGACGGGGAGGGGCCCTGGCTCGACGACGGCGATCCGGACTCGGACGATCCGCTCGCTGCCGAATTGGCGGCGCTCGACGCCGCGCTCGCCGGCGCCGCGCGCGCGCTCGAACGCAAGCCGGCGCTCGATCCGGAGGAGCGCGATCCTTTGGTTTACGATCTCGACTGGGACGAGGATGAGCGGATGGAGCAATGGCGGGAAGCGGTCGATCAGACCTCCAGCCTGCCGCCGACCCTCGCGGCGGCGATGCTCGCCGCTCTTTGGGACGACATCGAACCGCTGCAGCACGCGCCCTGGTTGGGGCGGCTGCTCGCGGCGGCGCTGTTGCGCCAGCGCGGCAAAACTAGGAGCCATCTGCTCTGCGTGAACTCCGGCGCCCGAGCGGTCCCGCGGCTGCGGCTCAAACAAGGGGATTCGACCTCGAAAATCCTGTACTGGCTGGCGTCGATTCTGGCCGCCGCCGAACAGGGGCTGAAGGATCACGACCGCTGGCTGTTGGCGCGGGCGTCGCGCGCGGGAAAACTTAAAAATCGGAGGGGGAGTTCGCACCTGCCGCAGGCGTTGGATCTAGCTCTAGCGAAGCCGATCGTCACCGCAGAGCTGCTGGCGCAGGAGCTCAAGGTTTCGGCTCGGGCCGGACAAAACCTCATCGTCGAACTGGGGTTGCGCGAGCTTACCGGGCGGCGGCGCTATCGCGCCTGGGGCATTCTGTGATCCCGTGGCAAGACAAAAACGATAGTCGGTTGTGATGCCAACGGCCCAATCCGACGACTTCAACACTCAAGGAGGGCGATGAGGCCGGCACGAGAAAGTCGGGACGGGTCGCGCCGGCGCTCTTGTGATGCAGATTCAACATGCCGCGTCTAATAGCCAAATGGCCACGAAGTCGAAGCTAGCGCTGAATGGCTTCGCTTTCTTGAATAAATGCGGATTTGCAAGGTCGCCTGAAACGCAATGAGATCGCACTCAGCGGCGGCAAGCTTAGTGATAGGCAGGAAATGTCCGATCACCCACGAATCGACATATTGTTGCAGCCGCCAATCTGCTCCGTCCTTCACAAAAGCGAGAGCAAGTGGCCATTCAATAGCGTGATGGGTGGTCAGGCGGTGCAATACCAGAGCCGTCGCACGCATTGCTTTAAGCGACACGGCAGCCTGGGCGCTCCAAAGCCTTTGAAGAAACGTCGACGCAACAATCAGGTGGGACTTCATGTCGGCGGTCTTGGTGCCGATAAAAGCAGCTGCGGAACGAAATAGATCCAGAGTTTCAGTAGTGTCGGCGAGAAAAATCTCGGCAAGAGTCTCTGGTTCGAGAGCCAGATGGCTGTGTTGCCGCAACGCAAGTTTGAGCGCAGCGTCAGCATATCTTTCACGCGAAATCATTCCTTGATCGCGGGCGAAGGCGAGAACCGGCTGGAGCCAGGTTCCTTTGGCGGCGACAGCTTCTTCTGCGACTTGGCGATAATACATGTCTTCGGACAGCAGTACGATGCCATCGGCGGCAAAATTGGCCGCATCAAGCACATGCGGTCCGAAGGTTTCAGTCAAAATGGCCGCAACCTCTGAAGGGTCATCCGGCGCGTCGCTGGGCGCAACTTGACAACGCGCCTCGAGTTTTTTGATCTGATCGCCGATGAAACGATAACGCGCCTCTATGTCCTCCTTCGTGAATTCTTGTCTGAAATATTGCCCGTCGTGCCACGCGATGGTCATCGCTCGACCTGCAGGGCGGTCATTTTTCGCTTGAATTAGGCGCAAATCATCGAGAACGGATTGCGGGACAATGAGCCTTCCGAAGACGGCGACGAGAACATCAAGTATATCCATCGTCGCCGCAGTCCACGCGGTATATGTATCGAGAACGGCACCGTTCGTGCGATTTTGTATGATGATGTTGAGCGTGGCAAGTCGCTCGGGAACGGTTCCGACGCACACTTCAATGTTGCGGTCGAGCGTCCTAACATAGTCCGCGAAACTAATAACATCTCTCCCGACCGCGGCGGCGGCGAGAGCTAATGGGAGATGTTGAGCCAAATAGAGATCGGCTAGTTGTCTGTTCGCCTCGGATACCCGTCGCACCTCATCGAGCGCGGGTTGGATGTCGCCGTCGCGGATCGAAAATTTATGAATGCCCGTCAACTCTGGAAACCGGGTTTGAAAATTCTCCATCACGTCGTGCAGCGCATGCAGATATTTGTGCTTTATTTCGGCAACCCGCCATGTGGTATCGCCTCCAATGGCTTTTTTCTGCTCGAAGGAAGCGTCGACCTCCAATCCGATCGCCGCTGCGGCGATCGGATGTTTTGGGCTCAAAATACCGTCCGCCGGACGATCAACGCCATCCTCAATGATAAATCGAAACGTTTCTCCGTTGACGCCTTCCAAGCGGACCCAAGCGTCGACACCGACCCGGGTTGTTGGCGGGATGACACGGGAATCCGGATCGGCCATTAATAGGCCAAAATAGCGAAGTGCCGCGTCGGGGTCGTTCGGCGCTGACGTCAAAGTTGCGTAAGCGAAGGCAAGGGCGCGCTCTTTTTGGCCCGCCGCCAGGAGCGCCTGAGCCAAGTGCATTTTCTGGCCTGGCGTGCCTTGCAGCGTTGCAAGTTCGAGCGTTTCCAGGATTGGTAAGATCTTCTCCGCTTGTTCGGTTCGGCGAAGAATGGCGAAAAGGGCGAGATAGTTGGTCAGGTTATGGCCAACATCGATCGCTTTGCGAAGATCGGCCTCCGCCTGTTTCAGCGCGCCGCGATTGAAATGCATCAGTCCCGAAGCGTGGAGGTAGAAGGGGAGGCTCCCGATCGATTGAGGTAGGCGTTCGAAGAAGCGGGTGGCGCGTTTACGTATCGGCAGGTCGTTTACGAGCGCGGTCGCGAGGGTTCGAAGCTCGCGGCTGTCGCGCTCTTCACCGACTTGTCCGTCAAGCAAATCTGCTACCGATTTCCAGTCGCCGCGTTTCGCGCCGTGCATCGAAACCATGAGGCGGGAGGCGATATGGCTGTTGGCGTCGATGTTCCTTAGCGCGTTCTTGTAAGCTTCGTCGGCGATTGCTTCAAAGCCGAACGTCATTGCGAAGTCAGCGGCGACGATGCTCGCTCTCGGGTCATCCGCGGCGTTGACCGTGGCGAGGTGGATTTCCTCCTCGACATTTTTGGCGCCGGCAGCTTTCAGTTCTGCTAGCTGGCCCGCTGTCGTGACCAAAGCGCGCTCGACCTCGGGGATCTGATCACGATGCGTTTGGCAAATCTCGGCTACCTTCGCCCAGTCGCTGTGGTGCGCATGAAAGCGAAAGGCAAGAATCACGGATTCCGGACTAGACGGCAGCTTCGGCAGCAACTCACGCGCTAACTGATCGTCGACGCCGTCGATCGCCGCCGCCATGGCCCTCTCGACGAGTTCGGAGTTGTCGGGCGAAAGCGCCAGGCCTTGCCGCGCAATCTCAATGGCTTTAGCAAAATCTTCCAAAGCGAAGAAAGCGACTACGAGATTGCTGCAGAGCGTAATGTGCTCAGGACGAACGATTGCTTCGCTGACGCGCGCTCTATCCCAAAGCGAAAGCAGCAGAGATGTCGCGGCCATGAGCCGGCCACGTTCACCGGGACCAAACAGACGCTTTCGCTGGTAATGCGGATCGCGCAGGATCTGGTCAAGGTCGGCTTCGGCGGCAAATTGTTGGGCAAGCGGGTCTTCAGGATGCGCATCACGGGCTTCCCGAGCTGCTTGCCACCAATCAAGGTTTCGGCCTCGGTGCTGCAAGAACGCTATTCGGCCGACGGCGACGGCCGCTGATGATTTGACGTCGCGAGGCAATAGGGTCATTGGTTCGTCGATGGCTTCGTCGAAGCGGGCCGCCTGCACGAGATAGCCTGCAACGCCCTCATTCGTCGGATCTACGCGCAGTGCGGCTTCGCCAAATTCCATAAGCTGGCGCCAGTTTCCCTGAAGGAGTAGCGACAAAGCCTTGTTGGCGACGGCCTTGGGCTCGGTCGGCGCATGGTCAAAGGCGTCGGCGAGGAGCTGGGCTGCTTTGGCGTCTTCGCCCAACGCCAGGAGGCAGCTCCCAATATTGGCCTTGATGCGAAACAAAATTCTGCCGGATGCTGAAATTGCAACGCGGTCTCGAAGTTTTTCTAGGAGCGACAGCGCGGTGCGGGGTTTGCCGGTATTCGCTAGGTCACGAAATTCATCGATTTCCGCATCGAGGTGGGCTTCGAGCACGTTTGCAGCGACCGTTGCGTCGCTGGGATGCGCAATAAGCGCCCGGTCGACAATCTGCGCTAGGGAGGAATTGATCGCTGAGAAACCTAAGGCAAGATCGTTTTTGATGTCGACTTGCAAGTCGACTCCTTCGGTCACTTTTTCGAGGATCTGCTCGCTGAAGACGCCGTGGCCGGGATCGAAGGCTTTGAGGGCGTCGGCGTGTTCGCTGATTCGCTCCTCGAGCGTGTTCCAGCCCCAGACATGAATGAGGAGACGTCGACCTTTCGCGATCAGATCAACTGCCAGCTCGCGAGCGAGCTGCTGAAGGTCGACGTCGTCTGGCGATGTGGTGACGATGAAATATTCGCGCAGTTCTGGACTAAAGGTGAGAGCCTTGGTGAGTTCGTCCCGAACCTCTTTCTCCGAGAGCTCATGGCCGGCGCCCTTGAGCTTGCATTGGATGCCGACGAGATGAGCCGGATCGCCATTCCTTATCCCCACCAGGTCGACACCGTTTTGCCGTTGGCCTCTGCGACCGTGTCGCGAAACATTCGGGTCGCCAAGAAGGCAGCGAAAAAGCACAACCGAAGCCCGCTCGAAGGCTTGTTCGTCGGCCGGTTTTGGAATTTGTGTCGCGGCAAGTGCAGACATTGATGATAAACTGATCAAAACATGAGGTGAGGATCGTCGGAAGACTGCGCGAGCAGCGCAGGGACCCGGCTGTGGTGAGAAATCCACGTTTGGGTTGGGGGCGAAATCCAGCCGGCGACTTGAAGAATCGAGGTATAATCTTTTGCCAGGTGGCGATCGAGAATCGGCTCGTGGTGGGCGATTCTATTTCTGAATGTTCGCAAATAATCGAGCGGCGCGTGCGCGTTTTTGCGATTGATTTTGACATGGCGGAACGCCCGATACAGCGCCGGCCGCCAGAGGGTCATTTCGTAGTTGGCTTTACCGTATCCAGAGAGCCTGCCGCCGGAGCCCAACAATCCGACCCAAAACCCGAACGAAAGCGCCGCGACCATATGAGGCGGATCATCGACATATTGATCTCGCGCCAGATCGGCGCGCGCCGCGGCGATTCTCGCTTCTGTTCCAGCATCGAGGCCGCAGGCTGAATTATCGTACCAGTCGGCCCCGTATTTGGCGCTCAGCTCGCGGTGCATAGCGTTGCGGAGGGCCACCTCGAGGCCTTGCAGCGGTCCATAAAAAGCGGCGCTGACCGCGGTATTCCACGTGTATAGACGCACCGCGCCTAGACGGTCCCCGCCAGTCCGAGATAAATAAGCGGTCATTCGCTCCGGTGACAGTGACGTCTCCAAGCCGTCGAGCAATGTGTCCGTATACGAGAAGGCGCCCTTGACTACTGGCTCGTTGGAATTCATATTGTCCTCGTAAGCCCTGGATACGCCTCTGCCTCTGGCATGCGCCCGGGGCTCAGCTTTTTATGGGGTCCGTACGACCTTCGGACCGCCTATGCGGAAGTCGTTTTGGCGGACGTCTGCCGGGCCGGCGGCTTATAGCCTCGCTTCGAAACGGCCTTGCGCGCTGCCTTGCTGGCCTCCTCCACTTCGCGAAACTCCGGTTCCAGGCTTTGCAGGCGCTTCACCAGACCGGAGAGGTCATAGGTATTGCTCAGCTTGCCGCCATTGGCCGCGCGGCGTTCGATGCGCTTGACGAGCCCCTCTTGTTCGAGTTCGGCGATATATCGTTGAATTTGTCGCTCGCTGAGGCTGAGCCGCTGAGAGAGAGTTTCTTTGCTGGGGAACGGCTTTCGTTCCTTATCCCACCAGAAATCGCAGAGCTGTAGCAAAACCGCGAGCTGCGTCGGATTCAGGTTCAGGCGCCGCTGTGCACGAAGAAGAAGCGAAGGAACCAGGCAGAAGCCGAGATCCATCACCGCTTGCCCCCATTTCTCGGCTGACGCTTTGTTGGTTGTTCTCACGAAGGGCGTCGGGCCCGCCGTTTCGCTTGATTGCTGAGTGGTTCCATCCATGGTAGTCTTGCCTCACCGCTTGTTTGAACAATAAATGCGGGCCTTTCAGCTTCGTGGCAAGGGCTAACCACGCGTCGTATATGACCGATACCACGAGACATAAGTGGCTAGTGGCCACCGGTCAAGCTCGACTGCTAAAGAATGACGTATCGTCTAACCGCAGACGAAAGCGGATCGCACATAAACGAGTAGTAATTCACCACCGGTCGAATATGTCTGGTCATCGGCGCCTATAATCGGGAATTGTGTGCGCTCGCTGGCGATGACCGCCTCCGTGACTTGGAATGGCATAACGCCGCGCCGCCGGTCCGCCGAACTATCAGATCGGTCTAAAATGCTGCCGGTGCTCGATCACGTGGTGGCGAGGCCGCAGCATGCATCTCGGATTAGACGATCGCAAGATTGTGGACGTCCCCGGCCGGGAACAGTCCAAGGCCCGCGATAGCGGCATGCGCCGCCGCAGGATCGTCCGCGAAGAAAATCACAGCCAGATCTTTTCCGGCACGCGAGCAGCACACATACAGCAGACGCCGAGTGCGGTCGAAAGTTGTCTCCTTGCCCTCACTCAGGTTCGTTCGGTCCGTATCGGACGGCGGCGTGATGCCGAAAAGTTTCCCGTATGAGAACTGGTTGTGGCGGCCTTCCTCGTCATCGAGAACTGTCAGGACGCGGCTGAACTCAGCCCCCTTGACCCCCTGATGCGTCTCGAAGGGCGACTGCTCCTCAATGTAGGTCCGGTAGCACCAGAGCTCCTCCATTGGAGTGTGAAGTAGCTTTTGCAAAGCTGCCGCGTCGCCTGAGTCCGTGGGCGGAACGGATGCGTTGTATTCGGCCATCGCCGTCAGAAGGCGATCATCCAGCCTGAACATCCTGCCATCCCGAAGATGCCTCAGTGCCTCGAACGCAGCAACGGTTGAGGTCGCGCCGCATACCTCGGCGAGGGTCTTCACTTCTCTGTCCAGCTCCTTGAGGATCGCCGGCAACGCGTTCGCGCGCGCGTATTCGCGCTGAAGAGACGGAGCGAAGCGGCGCAACAGATTCATCGCCTCGAACTGATCGTTAGCTCGGCTGGCCAGGACCAGCGGCATCAGAAACTTCAGGAAGGGCTGTACCGACCAATGCGAGCCATCATCGAACCCATCCTTCAGCCCTTCAGACGTTTTGTCGTGGAAGGCCTCGTAGAGACCGCCAAAGCCGAGACGGCTGGCGGCCATGCGGTGCGCGATCACCAACACCTTCACATCGGCTTCCGGCTCATCGCTGAGCCAGAGGGGATCGCCATGTTGATCCGCTAGCCATTGGCGAGCTGCGGC
The DNA here is from genome assembly GCF_022760755.1 of Candidatus Rhodoblastus alkanivorans. Classification (NCBI taxonomy): domain Bacteria; kingdom Pseudomonadati; phylum Pseudomonadota; class Alphaproteobacteria; order Hyphomicrobiales; family Rhodoblastaceae; genus Rhodoblastus; species Candidatus Rhodoblastus alkanivorans. The sequence goes on along the minus strand of NZ_JAIVFP010000002.1, from coordinate 60,784 downwards.
CAACCGCCCGCTCCGGTCATCCTTGGGAACGACTAGAAGCTTTGCCGTGCCTTGAACGGGCTTTCGCTCTTCTCCAACGAGTTCAGTCTTACCGCCCGTCTGGGTCAGACCGTCGCCGCTGGCCCTGATGTTATTGATGACCTTCAGGACTGCCACAGGGCACCGGAAGTTTTCTGGCTTTTTGATGGGCTTCCATCCGGCGAGAGGCTCAATCACCCCCGCGCCAGCGGTGTATATCTTCTGCATCGGGTCGCCGATAAAGCCGAGGCAGAACTTCGAACCCAGCGCTTCCGATATTGCCTTGAGCGCCTCAACCACCTCGGGAGCTGTGTCCTGGCTCTCGTCCACGAAAACGAACGGGTATTTCTGACCGACGACCTTGGCGATGAGAGGTTGGGAGCGGATGAGCTCGGTCGACAGTCTGATCACATCATCATGCCCCAAGATCCCTTTTGGGTAGTCACTCCCGACGCCATAGGTGAAACGGTCAACAGAGACGATCTTCAACTTCTGCTCGCGGTAGCGCTCGATATCGGCCGCAGCCTGAACCCGCGTCTTCTCCTGCGTCCGTTTCGTAAAGGCTGCGATCTTCTCTTCAGTGTCGGCGATCTTCTGATCGAGCCGGCGATCCACCCAGCTTGCGATGTCTGCCTGAAAAGGCTTGAGGGCGGTCCAGAGGAAGCTGTGAATGGTCGAAACGTGGAAGAGCGGATCGTTCCCGACGTCGCCCCATATCTCACCGACAGCGACCTCGGTGTAGGTGATGCAGGCAATCTTCTTTGCCCGTTGGCGAAGGTACGGTCCGCGTGTTTTTCGGAGGTGATCGAGCGCCTTGATGATCGAAGTGGTTTTCCCCGAGCCCGCGCCCGAGACCATGACGAAGCCCGTCGAAGCGTCAGCGTCAAGAAGAGTCCGAAGCTCGATATCAGCCTGCGTATCCGGCTTGCCCGCTCGGCTCGTCATACGGTCGCCTCAACAGCGTTGCGGGCAGCGTCAGGAGCAGGCTCCAGCTTCGCGGCGGCGCTCTCGATCGTGTCGTCACCGATCGCGACATGCTTAGTGAGCCAGTCGAGACCCAGCTGGATATAGGCGGGGACAACCCAGCTCGCATCGTTGCTAGCCAGGAGCCCCAGCGCGAAGTTCGTCTTCTTGAAGCTTTCACCCTTCACCCGCTTGTGGATTTTGGCAGCAAGGTCTTCGAGCGACATCGTGGACGATTTGGCCCAGCGGAGCCCAACCTCGTGATGCTCCTTCTTTTGGCACCAGACGAGATTTTCATAGGCGAACGCCTCCTCAAGCGTACGACTCTTGAGCTCGAGCGTATCCGTGCCCCACGTCGCATTCACGGGGCACTGATAGGCGACCATCACATGCGCGCCGCCATCCGCCGTAGGAGCCTGAAGTCTGTTGCCGACCGGCGCAGCCAGGAGCTCATCGACCAATGACTTGCCGGGAAGCCATTGCAGCAGGGTCTGGTTCGCAGTGATTGCGCCCGGCGTTCCCGCGGGACATTTCGACTTTGGCTTGGGCTTTTTCTCACCTTCCACGTCTTGGCCCACGTCGTCATCGTCATCTTCGTCTTCGGCGTCTTCAGCCGCTTGCGCCGCTTCGGCGGCCGCGTCGTCTTCCGCTGCCGCTTCTTCTTCCTTTTTCGGCGATGGTGGATGCACACTGTCGAGGTCGGTTACGATCAGCGTCGGCAGTCCGAGGAATTCGATCAGCTTGCGGAAGCGGTAGGCAAAGGCGCCGCCCACTTCGAGGATACTCAGATAGGCCGCGCCGAGTTTCTTGGCACCTCGCGCTATCATCAGCGGCAGGACCAGACGCTCGACGTTTCCTTCAACCAGAATGGCCGCATCCGCGAAGAAGAGGTCGCAATGCGTCAGCTTCATATAGCGTTGAAGGAAATCCCGGTCGGGCTCGTTCTGATCGTAAAACACCGACAGGTTGAAAACGGCTGAGCTCTGCTTCGCGCCGGTCTCCGGCGAGCGTCTGAAGTAGCGGATCGGCTGGAAACCACGCTCATAGAGAATGTGCGGCGAGTGTGTGGTGATCACAAATTGCGTCGCATAACCGTCACCACCCGCAGGTGGAATCAGGTCGGTGAGCTTGCGCACAAATGCCTGTTGGAGCTGGGCATGCATGTGCGCCTCCGGCTCCTCAATGAAAATGAGGTGGATAGGCTGTCGTTTGTCTTCCTCGCCTTCCTCGGTGGTGGACCAGTCCGAATGCAGATCTAGGAGTTCAACGCCCATGTAGATGAGGTTCTTGAACCCAAGTCCGTTATAGCTGTCAGGGAGCGCGAGAGCTTCCGCGTCGGCAGTCGCCTCTTCTAACAGGTAGTGAACTTTCGCCTGCTGATCGCCCATGAGACGCTCCAACTTGAGCGCGGCGCGAATCTCGAGGCTGGGGTTTGCGAGGCCTGGATAGCCAAGCTTGCGGAGCGACTTGAACGTGTCGCTAAATACGTCGGCAAAGTGTATGGTGAGCTGGTTTTCGGAGAGCGCGAGGGCTCGCAACGCGTTGTGATCGTCTTCCCGTTTCTTCTGATTGCGTGTGTAGAATCGGCTCAGCCGTTTCGAGAGGTCTTCCGTCCTTGCCTGAGCGTTCCCGTCGCTTAGGTGGCGCTGAGCGCTAAGGAAGTCGACTTTGATCAGCGAGTTGATGACGGTGTGTCCAGATCGCTCGGCATCACCGATGATCTCTTTGGGCGCATAGGCCGCGTCGGCACTTTTCGCCTTGAGCTGCGCCTCATCCAGAATGAAGTAGCGCAGGCCATATTCGTTCTTCAGCTCTCGGGAGAGATAGTCGCGCATGTTGCGCGGCCAAGGCTTGTAGTCCTGCCCGTCTTTTTCCTTGGTCTTTGCAAATTTGGCTGCTTCGGCCGCCTTTGCCCTGAAGTTCGCGAGGGTCTGCGCGGCATCCTTAGCCGCGAATTCGATCCGAAGTCCGACCAGCGATCCTTCCCACGCGGCGCGCGGCAGCAACTCGACCACGCGATAGAGATTGTCCGCGTCTACGCCAATCCAGACATCAAGGGATATGGCCGGAAATTCTACCTTCGCGTCGGCCGCGCCTTCGGCCGGGAAGTTCTCGAAGTCGGTCCAGCAGTCCGCGCAAAAGTCGTGAACCGTAAACTTGTCCTTACCACCCGAAAGGAAAAGCTCAATTGCGTGAGTGGCCGACGTCTTCCCGCTGTTATTGGCCCCGACGAAAATCGTCAGGTCATGGGCAAAATCGATCCGTGCGTCCTTCAATCGTCGGAAATTTTTGAAGGCGAGAGAATGAACATGCATTTTGTTCGTTGCCCCTTCGGCAATATTTATTCGGACTAACGCATAAGCTGTACCTTAGCAAACAGATAACCGATACGGGAGTGGCAGCATTTCCGGCCCCTTCGGCCGCAGGCTGCCAAATATCCACCAACGCTTGCCGACCTCTGTTGAACCAATCGTCTAGAGTGAATTCACTTTCTCGACGTCCATCAGACCCGCGCCGAGCCAATCGCCGGCGCGATTTTCTCGACTCGACCGGACGTCAAAAAAACGATGAGTCCCGTGGGCGCGCCGGTTGCCGCGAGATATTCGCTAACCTGACCGCGATAGAGTTTCACAGTCTTTGCATCAGGATCGACATCACTCTTCCAGTCGACCACCGCGCCGATCGATCCGTCAGGACCGAGGGCCAAGGCGTCGGCGACGCCGGAGGTCATCTCGAAATTGGCGCCGTCGGCTCTTGAACTGAAAATGGAAACCTCAGGCCGAAGCAGCGGGCGCAGCGCCAAGATTTCGGGCAGCCCCAGGCCGCGCAACACGCTGGCGGCAAGTTCGGCACTATTGCAACCTTCGGCCGCGTCCGGGTTATCTGCCACGCCCATTTCCGCAAGCAATTCAGCCGCGCGCGCCTGAAGCGCATCTTCCGCCTCGGAGGTCTCGCCCGTCAGCACCTCCTCGATGAGCTTATGCAGGACAAGTCCTCGTTCCCGCCCGCCCTGGATGACGGGCGTTCCAACGTCAGGCGGTTGTTCCGCGACGGCGTCGGGACCGGTGAAAATGGAAAACTCGCTGACGGGGTGATCGGCGCCTTGCTCGTGTCGGCTGGGCTGGCGCCACGCGATCGTGCGCTCGTTTGCGACGATCGCGGCCGCCTCGGCTTGCCAGGTTTTGAGATCCTGAATGTTCGCCGCCGCAGTCGGAGGCGCGACCGCCGCCCCCGTGAACGCGGCCGGGTCAAACTTTGGCAACGAGGCCAAATCCAGCGTGAGCAGGCTGAGCCAATCGTCGCCCGATCGCTCGCTTTGCAGCGGCAACAGTAGAAGATCGCGGGCGCGCGTCAGGGCGACATACCAGAGCCGGACCCGCTCGCGGCGCAACTCGTCGGCCTCGGCCTGCTTCACGGCGTCGTAGTCCGGGCTCGCGAAATCAAGAACCGCAAAATGAACCGAATCGTCCTGTCGTCGGTACAGGAACTGATCCTTGGAATAGAGCTTGGTCATCGAGTTTATGGGGATGACGATCGGCCACTCGAGGCCCTTCGACGAATGCATCGTGACGATGGAGACGGAGTCGACCTCGGCGTCAGGCCGACCCTCGGCTTGCGATTCCGTGTCTTCCCAACGATCCCATATTGCGCGGGAGAATTCCGCGATGCCGCGCGCCGCATAAGGGCGCGCCATCTCAAGGACCAGTTCGACATTCGCCAGCGCGCGCTCGGCGCCGCGCCGATAACGCGCCTTGAGAATCGGCCTGATTTTCAGCTCTTCGACAGCCTCAGCCATCAACTGATGCGGAGTCGTGCGACGGGCTTTCCTCGCCAGGTTTTGCAGAATTGTCAGCGTCCGCTTCAGGTTGGGGTTCTGCACCTGCTCGGCATTCGTCCATAAATGCAGCGGACGATGGCTGTTGGTCACGCTCTGCAAATGCAAGATTTCGTCGGCGATCTCTTCCTCGGTCAGGCCAACGACAGGACCACGCAACAGCGCGCCCAAGGCCAACGTGTCACGGCGGTCCGCGATCGCGCGCGCTACAGCGATCAGGTCCTGAACTTCCTGGCGGTTGAAGAATCCCTTGCCGGCCTGCGTGGCGATCGGAATGTCTTGGTTCTCCAGCGCCCGCTCGTAGATCCAAAGGCTCGTCCCGGTCGGCGCGAGGAGGGCGATGTCTCCGGCTCTTGCTGGCCGATAATCACCAAGGTCCTTGTCCCATACACGGTAGGACCCGATCAGGCGTTGGACGATGTCGGCGACGAGTCGGGATTCCTCACGCCTGAGCTCTACGGCGATCAATCCTCTCTCGTTCCGGTGCCTATCCTCGATCGTTAAGTCAAATTTCGCAACTGCCGATCGGGAGCCTGGCTTTCGCACAGGCGCCAACGCGGCAAATCCCGGCTGTCCCTGGGCGAGGTCAAGCATGCTCGCGAAGTTGTCGTTCACGAACTGCAGAATCGACGGCTGGGATCGGAAATTCGCGGATATTTCGAGGATCGACGACGGATCGCGATCGGCCAGCGCCTTCTTTGCTGTGAGATATGTCGCAACGTCGGCGCCTCGGAAACGATAAATCGCCTGTTTCGGGTCGCCTACCAGGAACAGCGCGCCGGACCGAATCTTTCGGTCCTGCCATGCGCATGTTTGCGGTCCCTCGCCAGCCAAACGCCATAGAATTTCGGCCTGCAACGGATCGGTGTCCTGGAACTCATCGACAAGGATACGGGGATATCGGACCGCCAGCGCCTGCCGGACCGGTTCGCTTTTGGCGAGCAAGTCGCGGGCATGGTGAAGCAGATCATCGAAATCCATCAGCGCGGCATCGCGCTTATATTGCGCGTAAATGTCCTTGAGCGCGGTGAACTCCGCGACAAATCGCTGGAACGCCAATTGTCCCAAGGCGCCGCAAAACTCGCCGTATGCGGCATTGCAATTCCAGTAACGGACTTCGCCGGCGGCGCTCAGGGTTTCGCCGAAGGCGGTGCTCTTCCCGAATGCTTTGGCGGCATCCTTCCATTTGCCCTTCTTTCCCCACTGGGAAAAATCAGACGTGTCCTTTTTGCACGCGCTCGGACGCTTGTGCGCCAACATCTGGGCGATCGTTTTGCCTGTGATGGGGCTGCCCGCCAGGCCCCGTGCGATATCCGCGATGCGCGCGAGATCCGTCACGACCTCTGCTGTCTTCTCCTCGACGACCGCACACCCATTATACCACGAAACAAAGTCTTCGATCGCGGAGACCAAGCGCGAGTATACGGCCGGGTCCACCGTAATCGGAGGCGCCGAGGCGCTGCGGTGCTCCTTGAGAAAGTCCGCGGCCTTCTCGATCAGATCGACAGCTTCATCCGGAGCGATGTTCACCAGCTCGGCAAAAAAATCGTCGTCACCGCCGGCCCCCTTCATGGGTGGAATCCGGCCCAACCCCTCGGCGCTGCGATCTCGCCCGAATCGCGCCGAGAGCCAAGCCTCCATCAAATCGTGGAAGGCAAGTTCGGCCGCGGCAGGGTCGATGATCTGGGCGCCAGGATCGATTCCAGTCTCGACCGGATAGGGGCGCACGAGCTGCTGGCAAAAGCCGTGAATTGTCGTGCAGGTGATTTCATCCAGGGTTCGACAGCCGTTCTGGATATTCTCGCGCTGGATCTGGGAAAGGGGTGATGCCAAGGCTTGCCGCAACTCGGTCGGGACGGTCCCCTGTTGCAACTGGCCCGCGAACTTTTCGATGCGCTCCAAGAGCTCACTTGCCGCGGCCTCGGTAAACGTAATGGCCACGATGTCGCGCGGGAGCACGCCGGCTGTCAGCATGACCGCGACGCGGCCGGCCATAAGCGCGGTCTTGCCACTGCCCGCGCCCGCTTCGACAAGCAGCGTGCGATCATGGTCGGTGAGCGCTGTCAGGCGCGCCGCGGCATCCGGAAGATTCATTGCCATCGCTCCCATTTCAGGGCTCCTCCCACAACGGGGCGAGGTCGGAAAGTTCTGCCGCGACCAAGGGCCGAATGAGATCCACGTAACTTTCCTTCGCTCCGCCGGGCAGAGCGAAGGCGAAGTCGTTAAAGTCCTCCGCGGCGCCGGGGCCAGGCAGCGCTTTGCCCGCGGCGAAGGCGGAATAGGCGGCCGCCAAGAACGCTGTGAGTTTGGTGAGCGTCGCGTCGGGCGACGCGAGGTTCAGCAGCGCACCATTTTTTCGCGGATAAAGCAGCCGCGCATCGACTTCGGGGGACCCGACGATCAACGATCGAACCGCATAAGCATAAAGGCATCGCTGCAATTCGGCACCACCCTTGAGCTGAGGGACGCCGCGAGGGAATTTCCCGGACTTGTAGTCGGTGACCCTGGCCGCGCTGTTGTCGCCCGCGAGGTCCAGCCGGTCGATCGAGCCGCCGATCGAAATGCCTGTGCCGGGAATTACGACCGGGGTTCGCGGATTCCAAGGCAACGTCGCCAGGACATTGTCGCCCATGTCGAGCGCGCGGGAATCGCCACCGAACGGAATTTCCGCGAAACTCCGTTGCCCGACCAAAGGGGCTTCATTGGCGGAAAGCGCGGTCAGAGCAAGCTCCGACGCGTCTTGACACTTTCGTCGCCAAATCACGGGGGGCGGCACGGGCGCTGTCGAGTCCCATCGCGTGGCCACCGACGCGGTCGCTGCTCCGATGACGTTTTTCAACGCTTGCTCGTCCTGGGCGGCGGCAGCAAATCCACCCGGCTTTCCTTCAAGAATCAGGATCGCGCCTTCGAGAATTTCATGAAGCAGGTTGCCAAATTGCAGGGGGTCGAGCGTGAGCGGCTCGTCGATTTCGTCCGGTGAAGACCAACCAAAACCGTACTGCCAGAGGTAGCCCAGGGGATCGCGCAGCAGCTTCGCCAGGGAGGACGCCGATTGACGCCGATCGAGCGCCTGCAGGAGGAGCGGGTGGTTGGCGCGCACCTTGCCATCGTGCGCCGTGATGCGTTCGGTGTGCCAGTCGATCCAGGAGGACAGCGCTAGGCGGGCTTCGGGCAGGGCTGCGAATTCGGCGGGCCGGGCGAAAAGCCGATCGGTATCGCTCGCCGCCTGCTCGGGTTCGCGGCTTTGCGCGAGATAGACCTCGACAATGTCGCGCGGATAGAGCGGCGAAACGCCATTAACGCGTCCGCCGCTATCGCGCCGCGCGCGCGCAAATACGAGTTCGCTGGCGGTCATCGCCTCGATCGTCTCGAAGTCGCGCGTATCGGCCTGATGGACCGGTAGGGGATCAAGCCGGGAAGAGGGAACGATGTGATGGGGCAGCAGCGGATCTTCGCTGGCCCGGCGAGGCCAGGACCTAGAGGTCAGTCCCACCAGCCAAGTGTAAGGTCTGGGAACGGCGGCGATGGCGGACGCAGGCCCCCAGACCACGGAGACGGTCGGCTCGAGGTCGTCGTCAACTCGCAGTCCCGCCAAGGTGACATCCAAGGCTTCGGCGGGGGCGTCGGTGAGCGCCTTGCGCCAAATCGCCAGGGCCTTTCCTTGAAGCAACCGCTCGCCGACCTCGGAGGCCTCGGCTAAGCCGAGGCCGATGGCGTCGATGATGTCGAGAAGGCGCGGTCTTGGGTCGTCGCCGTCAGGGAAATCCTCGGGATTGAGCGCGGCGATTTCCTGCTGCCAGCGCCCGGCGTCCAGGAGCGGCGCGTCTTCGGGAAGTTTGCGCCACCATTGGCTCGGCAATTTAGAAAAATTGGCGGTTTGCGCGCGCAGGAGGCCGATAACGCGTTTGACGCGCGGTTGCGAAAAACCACGCAGAAGAACTTCAGCCAGGGCGGCCGCGAGTTGTCCTTCAGGACTATCCAGCGCCGCACGACCGTGAATGAAGTGGACGGGGATATTGGCGGTCGCCGCAAGAGCGAGGACGTGATCATCCCAACCGGCCGGAGATGCCGTCGCGATGGCGATGTCTTGAGCGCCGATCCCACTGGCGAGGAGACCACGCGCCCAGCGAACGGCCTCCAGGATCTCATGGCGTGGACTTGCGCAGGAGATGGAACGGCGCACAGGCTGTTCTGGGGAGCTCTCTACGGTCTTCACACCCAATTGCGCCAGCCATGGTGGCACACGCCGCGCCTCAGCGACCCAGGTCACTTCGCCTTCGGTGGCGAGCGCAGCCAGAAGGGGGCGCCAGACCGGCGACATTTCCGTTCGGCCGTGAATCTCAATCGACCCGAAAAGGACCGGCGCGTAACCCGTGCGCCCGAGCGCGCGCGCGACGAGATCGGCGGGCCTCAGCTCGTTCCTGGGCAACAGCGCCAGCACTTCTCTTTCCAAAAGCGCGAGCGCCTCCAGTCTTAGCCGAGCCGCTTGGTCCGAGGCGGCGTTCGCTTCGTTCTCGAGACTGAGGCCGGCGCTCCAGGCTTTCGACAAACTGTTGGCAACGGCCCGCTGAAAGCCTGGCAAAGTCTTAATTGCGTCCAGCTCTCCAAGGGGGAGGTCAATCGACTCCCCGACCGCCGCAGCCAGGTGGTCGCTGTCGATGGGCTGAAGGAAGCCGCCGGCGAGACGCGCGGCAAGCTGATCGATGGTCAGCAGCTTTACCCCGTGCTTGCCCTCCAGGGCAGCTTTTGCACGGCAATGGCGCCAGGAGTTGCGATTGGGAACGACAATGGTGCTGAGCACGGAATTCACTTCTCAAAGCCAAGTTGCTGTTTTAGAACATTACATGAACACCGCCAAGCCCGAAAACCCGCCTCGCGCACTTGAACTCTGCAGGAACATCGACGCTTACGCAATCGGATCGATAAATCTCCCGCTGCCGATAAGCACGACGCGTGTGTGGATTTCGGATCTGCGCCGTAAAGAATTCAAAGAAGCGATAGGAGGCGCGCTCGCCGCTTACCGAGACGAGGGCAGGGGCGCGACCGGCAAGGACGGATGGGAGATTAGAGTTTAACACCCGTGAATTCCTCGATCTGTTTTTTCACAAGGCCCTTCGCAAGGTCTTTGAGGAGATCGACGGTAAATCCTCCTGCCGCCGCCGCGCCCTTTTTCGTCTTTGCCCAAATTTCGGGATCGCGAACGGAATCCAAAAAGTCATGGCCCGCCCAGCTTATCTGACGGAAGACAAGGCTTCCGTCCGGCCCAAACGATTGAGACCCAGCGGTTTCGACGAGATTTCCGCTGACAAGCATACGAAGATGGTGTCCAACTTCATCGCCGGTGAAACCGTTGACGGCCATCGCCGGATTATAGGGGGACAACGGCCTCACAACGCCGGGCGGGATGTCGAGCGCCTCTAACTTCAAAAGGAGTTCGCGAACGAGGTCCATGTCGCGTTTCATTTGAATGTCTCCGGGTCTGGAAAATCCTCGTAGCCGGAATACATGACCGTGCCGATATGACCAACATAAGGAACGTGCCCAACCCGCGACGCATAAGGCGCAAAACTATGGCCCCGACGCGTTTGCGACGATAATTGTGTGATCAACTTGCCGCTCTTAATTTCGCCAAGATAACGGCCATCCGAACCAAACACTTCGTCGCCGTGAAAGCGGCCGACATGGTGACCGGAGTGAGTCCACAAGTCTTCACCTTCCCGGCGGCCGAAATAAGTACCGCCCCACGTCCAAAGATCAGAACTCATCAGCTCCCTCCATATGATAAAGCTTATTACCATCCACAAACGCCAGCTTGGCAACAGCGCGAGCGCCGCGCTACGATATCGGGTCAGACTCGATACCCGGGAACGAGGTATAAGGTGACCCCCAAGTCCAACCCCTGCGAATTCAATTTGCAGTTCGACCCGGCCGACATCCATAGGCTCGCAAAGGACTATGCGTATGAATCGGACGATGATGCGCTCGCGGCCGGACGCCGGATACGCTCCGGGGATTACACGCGCTCAAACATCGAGACGATCTTCGACTGGAAAACGGGAGGACGTGGCAAATCCCGTCTGCGCCGCAACAGCGACGAAGAGATCGCCGACGCCTTGAGTCTCGCGATAAGCGCCAAGACCGAGCGCGCGGCCATCGCCGTTTTGCTTGGACTACAAGGGGTCCTTGCGCCCGTCGCATCCGCTATCCTCACCGCGATTGATCCGGAACGTTATACGGTGATCGATTTCCGGGCGCTCGAAGCGCTCGGAAGCGAGAGCAAAGACCGCTCCGTCAATTTCTATCTCGCTTATCTCACCCGCTGCCGTCAGCTCGCAAAAACGCACAACGTCGCTTTGCGCGATCTAGATCGCGCACTCTGGCAGTGGTCGAAAGCGCACCCAGCGCGCTAGCAATCCGCACCTAACTTATTCAACAAAAAAGCCTTGCAAAATCAACGGTACTCCTGCTTTGCGACAGTGGTGATTTTTGCACAATCCGATTTGTGCCGATGGTACGGAATCAAATTGGCCTTGGCAGGTCACTGCACCGGATATCCCAGCCGGATCGGGTGCGGTTGTTTTCGATCATGGAACCGCTGGTGCGCATGTGATCAGTCTGAGGCTGTCGCGGGTGTGGCGCACCGATTTCTCGATCCAGCGGTCCTGCAACACGATAATGTCCAGCGTCCGTTGGGACGAATGCACCAATGGCGTCAGGCAGGTCGACGCTGCCGAGAAGAACTCGTCGATCATGCCGTCGAGCATCTTGTCGTGGGCAGCGACGGTTTGACGCAGTTGAAGACGCCGGGGATCGGACAAGCCAGCGATTAGAGTCGCCGCGCGGTCACTACTTTTCCTCGCAAAGCTCCCCGGCTTTTCGCCAGTCCTCGAATATCGCGGATTGTGCGTCGTCCAGCGCGATCTTTCCTTGGCAGACGAGCGACGACAGGCACACCTCGACGGCATCCTTCTCGTATCCATCCGGCGTAGCACGCAGGCGGCTAGCTTCAGGTTGATCGCCTCGCCATGATCGTCGGATCGTCTTTGTGGATTTTGATGAGGTCGATCAGGTTCTCGATGCCGAAGTCGGTGAAGGCCATCTCGCCATCTTCGGACGTGTCATAGACCCAGATCACGCCGTCCTCGACCTCCATGCCGATGGCGATTTCGAACAGCCAGTCCTCATCTTCGCCAAGCTCCCTGGCGACGCGGCTGATCGTCTTGACGTGATGGACTTTGTTGATGTGCACGGTCAGGCGGCCTGAGCGGAGTTGGCCGGCGCCTGCGGCTTCCAGTTCCAAGGCGCCAGCTCATCGAGCCGGTGCGCGGGGTGGCCGGCGATGCGGGAGAGGACATCGGCCAACCAGGCCTGCGGGTCGACGCCGTTCATCTTGCAGGTGATAATAAGGCTGTACATCGCCGCTGCGCGCTCGCCCCCACGATCCGAACCGCAGAACAGCCACGATTTTCTTCCAAGGGCGATGCCGCGCAGGCCACGCTCGGCGGCGTTGTTGGAAAGGCAAACACGGCCATCATCCAGAAAAAGTGTGAAGGCGGCCCAACGCTTGAGAATGTAGTTGATCGCCTTGACCAGATCATGCCCCCGCGACAGTCGGGCGGCTTGCTCGCGCATATAGACCTGGAGATCCTCGACCAGTGGCCGGCTGAGCTTTTGTCGAACCGCCAGGCGCTCCGCGGCGCTTTTGCCGTTGATGATCCGCTCGATCTCGAACAGCGCGTCGATGCGGCGCACAACCTCGATCGCAATGGGCGACAGCGGAATCTCCTTCTTGCCGGCGGCCTTGCGCCGCGCGTTCTCCTCGATGTCGGCCATGGCGAAGAACGGCCGTCGCGCATGCACCCAACACGCCGCCTCCTTGATCGGACCGGGCTTTCGGTCGGCCTGATAAAGCTTGCCGTAGCCTTCAAAGGCGTCCGCTTGGAAAATTCCGGAATATCCGGCCAGATGCGACTGCGGATGCTCGCCCCGGCGATTGCGCGAATAATAGAACATCGCCGCCGGCGGCCCGGCGCCGCCGAAGGGCTTGTCGTCGCGCACGTAGACCCAACATCGCCCGGTGTCGGTCTTGCCCTCGGCCAGAACGGGCACGGTGGTGTCGTCGCCATGCAACCGCTCGGCCGCCATCACATGCGCCTCGACCAGGCGCAGGACCGGCGCGAGCGCCGCGCAAACCGATCCCACCGCGTCCGCCATGGTCGACATCGCGATTGGCACGCCTTCCAGGGCGTAGCGTTCGGCCTGACGGTTCAAAGGCTGGTGCTGGCCGAACTTCTCGAACACGATCATCGCCAGGAGGCTCGGCCCCGCCCATCCCCGTGCAATGACGTGGAAGGGCGCGGGCGCCTGGGAGATCTTCTCGCAATCGCGGCACGTGAATTTCTCGCGCACCGTCTCGACCACCTTCCACTGACGGGGCTGCGACTCCAGCGTCCGCGTCACGTCCTCACCGAGCTTGCGCAGCCTTTTGCCACCGCAGCACTCGCACGCCGTCGGCGGCGCGATCACCACCCGTTCGCGCGGAAGATGGTCAGGGAACGTATTGCGCTCGGGACGTTTGCGCGTAAATCCGCGCACGTTGGTCGCCAGGGCGACGGCCTTTTCCGCCGCCAGTTCGTCTTCCGTGGCGCCGGCCTCCGCCTCTTCGAACGCCAGCGCCAACTGGTCGACCAGACGCTCCGAGCGCTCCGACTTTTGTCCGTAAATCTGGCGCTCCAGCTTGGCGATCCGCAGCTTCTGCTGCGCGATCAGCGCCAGATCTTCGGACGCCTTGGCCCTGGCGACGGCCAATTCCGCAGCGACTTCAACGGCGTTCGCACGCTCGACAATCAACGCCGCTTTCAGGGCGGCGATATCGTCAGGAAGGGCGTCACGAGCGGGGGCCATGCGACGCAGTGAATCATATATTTTGCGATTCGTGGCGCCCCAAAATGCGGCCGACTCCGAGTTTTTTTCACGCTCACCCAGCGCTCTTTGGCCGCCAGGTCAATTGTGGATTACGCCAATCAATTCCTTCAAGCATGTAGGCCATCTGCGCCGCCGAGATCGACAGAGCGCCATCGGATGCCGACGGCCAGATGAACTTTCCCCGGTCCAATCTTTTGGCGTAAAGAGACAGCCCGACGCCGTCATGCCAGAGAATCTTCGCCAGATCGCCGCGGCGCCCCCGGAAAATGTACAGATCGCCAGCGTGCGGATCACGTTGAAGCCCCTCCTGAACCTGAAGCGCGAGGCCTTGCATGCCGCGCCTCATGTCGGTGTGGCCTGTCGCGATCCAGACCCGGACGCCGCTTGGGATCGGAATCATCGCAGGCCCCGCAATGTCGCGGCAATCAAATCGGCGCACGCCGACGCGCTGATGCTGACCCGCGCGCCCCCGGGCAGATCCACGACGATTGCAGGCGCCAATTGAGGTGTCGGTTTGTCCGCCGGCGGCGGATCATGGGTGACAAGCGCGCGTAAAAACGGCGCGCCGCTCTCGCGCATGGCGTTCCGACGCCACGTGTAAATGAGGCCGGTCGAAACCTCGCGACGCCGCGCCACCGCGGCCACGATCGCGCCCGGAGCGAAGGCTTCCGCCAAAATCTCGCGCCGCTCGTCATCGGACCAGGAGCGGCGACGATCTGGACCTGTCAGCAAAATAGAATGGGCCATGAGCAACTCTTAGGCGCGCTCGTATCAGCGCTCGTAAGAGCGATCTCTCCGCCAAATCCGATCTCAACGGAAGGCGGCCGCCACCGAAGGGATACTCCTTCTCACGCGCCTCGTCGATGGGCTGGAGGGCAAGATTTCGACGATCGATCAGGGCGCCGCCGAGGGCGAGCGGGACGATGTGGTCGAGTTCGTAGCGGTTTCGCCGCTCGATGGGCTCGCCGATGGCGGCCAGCATCTCGGCCTTGATCCGCTTCATGTCGGAGACGTAAGGACGCACCGTCCGCGTCCATCCGGTCGCGCAGATCGTCTCTGCGATCTTCGCCCGCGTCACCGTGGGGTTTAATGCGGGCTTCGCCGGCTCGCCGCCCATGGCGGCTCCGGCGGCGAGTTCGACCACCACGAAGGCGAGGATCGGTTTCATGAAACACGCCTTTGCAGAAGCCATGGCATGCGGTAACCAATTAACGCAAACCTGACAAGGGATGTGTGTTCAGCAACCGCTCATGCTATCGAATGCAATATTGATGAATGTTTCGTAAAAAAAGTCGCGCTGAATAAGCGGGATGTAGACCGGGTTGCCAGAGTCTTCAGGATGAAATCGATTGTGAATTCCATCGACGAGCATGTCGGACGACGGCTTCGACTGCTGCGACTGTCGCGTCAGATGAGCGTGGAGCGTTTGGCTCAAATCGTCGGCGCGAGTTCCGCGCAGATCGAGAAATATGAGGCCGGAACGGCGAGGGTCAGCGCAGTAGATCTTTTGCATATCGCGGTCGCGCTCGATCAGACTGTCGCCTACTTCTTCCAAAACGCCCGCGCCGCCGTCGCTGCCGGGCAATCGCCAGCGCTGGAAACCCTGCTTCCTGAGGACGCCATAGAACTCCTTCGCGCCTTCGCCAATGTGCGCGACGCTTCGGCGCGCAGAACGATCATCGCGTTGACGATTTCGCTGGCCACCTTCGAAACCCACGGTTCCGGCGCGAACAAATCCTGACGAAGTCGCGACGATCGTCCAAGGCCTTGACCTAACGTCAAATTAACCTTCAGCTTTGTAATAACAGTGGGTGCGCGCGACGGGGCGCGGGCCCAACGCGGGGTCAAAGTCTGGAACGAGCCGGCCGAAATGGACGAGGAACTGCGCGAGATGATCGAAATTGCGCGCGTCGAAGCAGAATTCGCGCTGCTCGAAATCCAGATCCACGGTGCGGTTCACGCGAAGGAAGCTCAACGCCATATGGAAGCGCTGATCGTCAAACTCGACGAGTTCCTGGCGAAGACGCATTGGAGCAACGGCGACCCCCGCGGCCACCGCAATTGAATGCCGCGAATTGAATTCGGAATCGCTGTCGTACCCGTGCAGAGCAACGATCGTCGCCCTCGCGCCAAACGTTCAATGACCGGTCGGGCGTTCTTCTCGCGAGGCGGGAGTGACATCGACATTGCGCCCGCCGCATTTCGGGCAGGCCATGAGCGCGGCGATCTTGGCGAGGGTCGTGGCAGGCGGTAGAATGTGGATCGGCGCCCGCCACGAATTCCCGCATTTCTCGCAAAACGCATCGACGGAGTCGATGCCATGTTCGGCCAGCTTCGCGACCGTGACCTCGGATCGGATGACGTGGCTCATCCGCCGTCCTCAAGATATCTCGTCGCCGTGTCTGCGTCCTGCCGTCCTGTCCTCTTCCGGATTTCGAAGCGCACAAGGTTCCAGTGCTCTGGCGTCCGTTCGGCGTCGACGATCTTGTGAAGACGCTGCTCAAGGGCGCGGTCCCGTGCGACGTGGTAGGCGGAGGCGCCGAACTCCGCGATCATGGCCGTGGCGTCGGCGTCGACGTGGGCATGCAATTCCTTTCGACGCCGCCACCAGCCAAACATTTTTGCTCTCCTTTGGTGGCAAACTGAGGCATGTCGGTGATCGACTCAAGCCTTGGGCGTAAAAAAAACGGCGATGTGTTTCGACGCCGATCGGCTTCCAAAGCTATTGATTCCTTGGGCGCCGGAGGGGTCACAGTGAACTGCCTATTCACACCTGAAACCCTGAACACGCCAGGGGATACGGGGGGAAAGCCTTCCCCCTGGCCGGCCCCAATGTCGCCGGCGCACCCCCTTCTGCGGGGAGACGCGGCAACGCCCCCTTTGCGGTCAAGGGCGCGCTGGCGCATCTCGAAGACCTCGTTCTGCATGACGCCCAGATGGACGCCCGCGCCCCGACCGCGGAAATCAGAACCTCATCGCCGAACTAGGGCTGCGCGAGCTGACTGGGCGGCGGCGCTATCGCGCCTGGGGGATTTTGTAAGCCCGAGACGGGAAAAAAGACCGTCGGCTCTGACGCCAACGGCCCAAGTCTAGGGAGGATACGCCCAAGGAAGCCTTTGAGGCCGGCAGGGCGGCGCCTCACACATTTAAAAAAGCCGCGCTCGCCGCCTACCACAACGATGGCCGGCACGAGATCGGCGGCAAGGGGCGCGAGCACGTTACACGCGCCTGCGCTATCGAATTTCATAGATCGCCGAGCCTGCACTCAGGTACTCGTGGATCTTATCGCCCTTGATCTCGAACTTCGGCTGCGATGCGCTCATGTATAGGCGAATGTGATTGCCGCGGATCTCGTACTTTGGCTGACTGGCGATACCGGCCTCGTGGATACGGTTGCCCCGAATGTCGTAGATGGCCGCGCCCGCGACGCCGGCTGCATAGATATTCTTGCCGTCAAAACGAATGTCGTCGCTCATCGCGCGCTCCAAGACGTCAAAATCATGACGGACATTATCATGTGGAAATTACAATTTCGTCCAACCTCGTCCAAGGTCCGCCCGCGGCCCAGCTCGCTTCGAAGGATTGGGATCGGGTGATAGCTCTCAGAGGAGGCATGACAAATTCGGCGATGCGCGCTTGAACCTCCAGGAGAGGGTCTGGCGCGAGGGCGATTTCGGTCCGTCGGAGGAACGCGGCCCATTGGACCTGCTTTGCTTCCGCGAAACTGGCCGACAGCGCCATTGGCTTTTCGGTCGGTAGCGGTGTCGCGCGGCGCTCAAAGGTCGTCTGTATCGCCCGCGCCAGAACGGGGCCGTCGAACGCGAAGGCGCCGGCGATGGCCCAGAGATCGAAGAAATCCTTCATTCGCGAATTGAGCATGTCCAGCACCACCATGGCTTGGAACTTTTCCGCCACGACGGTCTGAGGCGGATAGGCTTTGAGCTTCGCCGCCGGCTGACCCATGAGTGATGGATATTCGATATCGACCGGGCCCGGCGTAATCGCGTCGCCATAGCCGATGTCGACATGCATGGGCAGGCGCGCGCCAGCGAGTTCGGCAACGAAATCAAGGCGCACGCCAGAATATTCGTCTTCCTCACGGGCCACCGCAGCCCGCAACGTCTCCAGCCTGAAAATCAGGCCATCGTCATCGACGGGCGTGGCGAGGATATCCGCAAACACGGCGGTGATAGCGTCAGGACCGTTCTCGCCGAAACCGAGGAGATCGAGATCGCCCGTCGCGCGATATGGCACGGGCGCCCAGAGGCTAAACAGCATCGCGCCCTTCAAGACGAAGTGATTTCGATGCGGCGAGACGCTTAGTCGGTAAAGCACGCGCTCGATGGCGTATCGCGTCATCAGAAGTTGGGCGTTCTCACGGCGCTCGCGGGCGCGCTGGGTCAGCCGCTCGCGGATGGAGACGCCCATGTTCTTCGGCGCTTTCATGAAGTCATGGCCTCGATATAGGGACGCATCACGGTCTGGATGCGATCAATGGCGGCGTATCGCCAAAGCTCATTCAGCCCAGTCCGTCCTGTCGACGTCTTGAGAAGATCTCGCAGCGCCTCGATCGCGACGTCGAGGCCGATCGTGTTGCGGTGCTTGAAACAGTCGGCGACAGTCTTCGCCGGTGAGGTGATTGGCACGGCCACGCCATCGATCTGATGATTTTCCACGCCGGCGGTCAGCGCCTCGCCGCTGGCGCGAATGATCTTCAGCGATACCGATGGATTCGTCGGCGCCCAGTCCTTCGGCCCGAGCAGCATCCAGATCGCGTGGGGCGTCTGGGTCGTGAGGTTATGGAATTGCAGCGCCGAGAGCAGGCCGATGATCCCTTTCGGCTGGATGCGCGTGGCTTCCGCCAGACTGGCGCCGCTTGAGGATTCCGTCCCCGCCAGCTTATAGAGGCCGCGGCCGACCTGCTCGAGAACGCCTTCATCGCGCAGCCTTTGCAGATAGACGCGCGGCACGCCAGCGGCGTCAAAGTCTCGTCCTCGCGCGATTCCTTGTCGGCGCGCGACTTCCAGGGCTCGTTCTCTATGAGTTTGGGCGGTCATGCCGTCTGTTATAAACTCTAGGTCTTAATTTGCAATATCCGAGGATTAGAAACAAAGGGCAGGTCCGAACATGCCATGCCTATGACATGGGGCGCGCACCGGAAATAGAATAAATCCTTTCCGAGGCCACCACAAAAATGCCTCTTCGAACTGGGTATGCGGGGAGGGGAAGGCCTTCCCCCTGGCCGACGCCAAGGTCGTCGGCGCACCCCCATCTGCGGGGAGACCCCGCAACGCCCCCTTGCGATCACAGACTGACGTCGGCTTTGCGGTGATCAAAATGTGCCCGATGGCGTCGCAAGGCTTATTCGCGCCATAGCGCCCAGCCGCGAACCGACAGACTTTCGTGAAGCGCCAGGCCGGATCCGATGGCGAAAAAGTCTCCGTCCCGGAATTCGTATGGCCAGGGCGGGGCGTATTCCTTTAAATCATCATCGACGAGAATTCTCAGCGCGACGCGCTCAGGCGGATCGTCCTCGCGGTTGAATTGCGTCGGATCGTTGCCGGGCAGGGACCAAAGCCGCGGTGTCGAAGCGTCATCAAATTCAGACTGGCTCAAACAGGAATCCTTCAGAAAACAATAGCGCCACCTTCTACAGCCAGTGTGCGCCGCCCGCTACTGCTGAGGCGAGAAGTAAAGCTTCTTCGCCGGGGATTGCCGGCGTCGGCTCCTCCGCCCATTTCCCTGAAGGGCTCGCGTTTCCCCTTTAGAGTGAGAGTGCGGACCAGCTTTGCCGCGACGGGAAGGAGGTTGCGAGAGAGGCTCGCGGCGCCCGTCGTGGACAATCCCGATGAGCAAGAGCGCTGCAAACTCCCGCTTCGGCAAAGACCGGACGGACCTTTATTCCGAAATCACCGACAAGATCGTCGCCGAGTTGGCGGCCGGACGCGCGCCCTGGGTTCAGCCCTGGGGGACGGCGGCCGGCATGGCGCCGCTAGGCATGCCCAAGAACGCCGCGACGGATCGGCGCTATACCGGAATCAATGTGCTCATTCTGTGGGGCGCGGTGATCGAGCACGGATTTACCGGCCAAAGCTGGTTGACCTTTCGCCAGGCGCTGAGCCTTGGCGGCCATGTGCGCAAGGGTGAACGCGGCACGACCGTCGTTTACGCCGACCGCTTCACGCCCGAGGACGAACGTCGTAAGGCCTCCGAGACCGGCGATGAAGCCAGGTCGATCGCCTTCCTCAAGCGGTTCACGGTGTTCAATGTCGCCCAATGCGAGGGGCTGCCCGAAGAGCTGACGGCGGCGGCGCCGCCCGTCGAAACCGACCTTGTTTTGCCGCAGGTCGAGGCGTTAATCCGGGCGACGGGCCTGGATTTCCGGATCGGCGGGGACAGGGCGTTCTACCAACCACGGCTCGATTACGTGCAGGTTCCGCCTCCCCAAGCCTATTTCGAGCCGATCAATTGGCACCGCACGGCGCTGCATGAAGTTTCTCACGCGAGCGGCCATCTCTCCCGGCTCAATCGCGATTTGAGCGGGTCCTTCGGCTCGAAGAAATACGCGTTCGAGGAGCTGATCGCCGAAATCTCCGCAGCCTTTCTTTGCGCCTCGCTCGGCATCGTGCCGACGGTCCGCCACGCCGATTACATCGGCTCCTGGCTCGAGGTTTTGCACGACGACAATAAGGCGATCGTGCGCGCGGCGAGTGCGGCGTCGAAGGCGGCGGATTTCATTCTCGGCTTTGCGCCTGTGGCCGAACGAACCGAAACCGCTGTTAAGGACGAGGATGGGCAGGTCGCGGCTTGAATGAAAAGGGGTCAGCCCCGCCTGGTCCGGCCGAAAGACAGGGCTGAGGCGCGCGGGCCTTTCAGGTCGAGATGTTTGAAGCGGCGCGGCCCAGAGTCAGAGGGCTGCGCCGATTTTTGTGACGGGTAGGAAGTCGAGAGAGGAATTCTCGGCGCCCGTTGCGGAGAAAAGACAATGGCTAATGCGGTTCAAAAGATCGTTCTCAGCGCCTCGCGCGACATCCCCTTCAACAAGCTGGTGTTGAGCCAATCCAATGTCCGGCGCGTGAAGGCCGGTATTTCGGTCGAGGAACTCGCCGAGGATATCGCGCGGCGCACCTTGTTGCAGAGCCTCAGCGTCCGGCCGGTCCTCGACGCCGAGGGTCAGCAAACCGGCATGTTCGAGATTCCCGCCGGGGGTCGTCGTTTTCGCGCGCTCGAACTGCTGGTCAAGCAGAAGCGCCTGGCCAAGAATGCGCCGGTCCCTTGCGTCGTGCGCGAAGGCGGCCTCGCCGAGGAGGATTCCCTGGCCGAAAATGTGCAGCGCGTCGCCTTGCATCCGCTCGATCAGTTCCGGGCGTTTCAGGCCCTGCGCGAAAAGGGGCTTGGGGATGACGACATCGCCGCGCGTTTCTTCGTCACCCCGACCGTGGTCAAGCAGCGCCTGCGCCTCGCCGCCGTCTCCAACACGTTGCTCGACGTCTATGCCGAGGACGGCATGACGCTGGAGCAGTTGATGGCGTTCACCGTCACCAACGACCATGCGCGCCAGGAGCAGGTGTGGGAGGCGATTTCGCGGACCTATAACAAGGAGGCCTATTACATCCGCCGCGTGCTCACCGAGGGCGCGGTCAAGGCTTTGGATCGTCGCGCGCAATTTGTTGGCGTTGACGCTTATGAGGCCGCTGGCGGCGTCGTCCTGCGCGATCTGTTCCAGACCGACGATGACGGCGGCTGGCTGCAGGACCCGGCTTTGCTCGACAGGCTGGTGATCGAAAAGCTCCAGGCTGAAGCCGAAGCACTCCGTCCCGAGGGCTGGAAATGGATCGCCATCGCTGCGGACTTCCCCTATGGCCACACTGCCGGTTTGCGCCGCCTGACCGGCGAGGCGACCGATTTTACCGAGGAAGAGGAAGCCAGCCTCGAAGCATTGCGGGCCGAATACGAGGCGCTCGAGACGCAATATGCTGACTCCGACGAATTGCCGGAGGAGGCGGATCTGCGCCTGGCCGAAATCGAGGCGGCAATTGTGGCTTTGGAGCAGCGTCCCCTCAGTTATGATCCCTCCGAAATCGCCCGGGCCGGCGTTTTTGTCAGCCTGGACGACAAGGGCGCTCTGCAAATCGTGCGCGGCTTCGTCCGATTGGAGGACGAAGCGCCGGTTGCGCCGGTGACTTCGGTAGAAGGTGGTGAGCCAGAAACCTTGGCGCCGACAGGGTCGGCGAACGCCGCTCCGCAGACCATCATCGCAATCGGCGGCGCCCCGACGGGTTCCGAACCCGAGGCGTCCGAGGAGGAGGACGTTCTACGTCCATTGTCGGATCGGCTTGTCACCGAGCTGACGGCGCATCGCACGCTGGCTTTGCGCAATAGCCTAGCCAATGATCCCGAAGTCGCGCTGCGGACGGTGCTTCACGCGCTTTGCCTCAGCGCCTTCTATCGCTTCGCCTCGAACAGCTGCCTGGAGATCACGGCGAAACACACCGCCTTTTCCGCTCAGGCGCCGGGTCTGGCGGAAAGCGCTTCGGCGCGCGCGATCGAGGCGCGGCATCAGCAATGGGTCAATTTCCTGCCGAAGACGCCCGCCGATCTCTGGGACGCATTGGCCGGACTGGACGGGGTCAGTCAGGCGAGCCTTCTCGCCCATTGCGCTTCGCTGACCGTCAATGTCGTCAAGGAGCCGTGGAACCGGCGTCCCGACGCCATGGCCCATGGCGATACGCTCGCTCGCGCCGTCCATCTCGACTTGGCGGCGGCGGGCTGGAAGCCGACCGTCGATAATTATCTCGGCCGTGTGCCGAAAGCCCGCATTCTCGACGCGGTGCGCGAGGCCAAGGGCGAACAATCGGCCCAGCTGATCGACCATCTGAAAAAGGGCGATATGGCGAGCGAAGCCGAGCGCCTGCTCGATGGCGCGGGCTGGCTGCCGGAGCCGCTGCGTCTCGCCGAAATCGAGACCGCAGCCGAAGCGCAGTCTGATGTAGCCGAGACCCTGGCCCTGCCGGACTTTCTCGCTGGCGAGGAGGACGAGGCTGCGGCCGAAGAGCCCGAACAAGCGCAGCCGCAATCTATCGCGGCCGAATGATTCCGATGCGGGGCGGCTTCGGCCGTCCCGCGTTTCACTCCACCTTCAATCCAAAACATGCCGGCCGTCGCGCCGGGCTTTCGCATTTCTGGAGACCTGTCATGGCCGATTTCTATTCCCCCACCGTCATTCAGCAACAAATCCCAGTCGCCGACATCACGCCGCTCGAACGGCTCGTGCTCAGCCATATTTTTTACGCCGAGTCGGATGGAGAAACGATCAGCTTCAACGCCGCCGATGGTCCGGCAACCACGATCTGGTTGCCAATCACCGATCTTCGCGTGGCATTCGACGCTTCGGCAAAGGCGGAAAGCTCGGCCGGCGATTATGTCGCCGACCGCCTCACGAGCGCGTCCATTGTGGATGGCGACATCGAGATCGATTTCAGCGGCATGTCCTGGGAATGCATCTTCCAGGACATTGTGCGCAGGTCCTCGACGCTGCGCTATCTCACAGCCGTTACATCCTTCACCTGTTCGCAAATGCAGGCGGACGGCTTTGGCGGCATGGCCATTCTCATCACCGCCGACGCCATCAAGGGCAAGAGCACCGAGGATATTCTCTGCGAATTGCTCGACTAGGCCGAACATGGC
Source organism: Candidatus Rhodoblastus alkanivorans (assembly GCF_022760755.1). Lineage (NCBI taxonomy): Bacteria > Pseudomonadati > Pseudomonadota > Alphaproteobacteria > Hyphomicrobiales > Rhodoblastaceae > Rhodoblastus > Candidatus Rhodoblastus alkanivorans. The sequence goes on along the minus strand of NZ_JAIVFP010000002.1, from coordinate 37,356 downwards.
CAGCTGGCGAGCGCGCCGGGCTTTGGCGTCCATGTGATGCTGCGTCTAGGCGAAGAGAATGTGCGCGACGAGATCGCCAACCTCATCGCTATCGACGAGACGCTGACCAAGCTCGCGCCTGACGCCGTCTCGGACACGGACATCCGCGTCGCCTGTTTTGGCGTGGTCGCCCTGACGGATCTCGCCGAGGAGCAAAGCTCCACCGTCTTCAAGGCGGCCCTGACTGCGATCCGCCAGGCCGAATTGCGGCTCGCCCTGGCCGCCTGAATCCCGAAATTTCCACTTTCGCGGCGCGGGGCTTTTCGGTCGCGCGCCGCTTTCATTCCCTCATCGACAGGAGACAGCTATGGGCTGGCTTTACATGCAATCGCTCGACGGCCATTCCGGACCGAAGCAATATCTCGACGCGCAATTCACTTACACACGTCCCGAAGTGACGTCGAAAGTGTTGCGCTCGGCGCTTGCTGGCATGCGCGTTTATTACGCCGCCGTGGAACTTATCCGCTCGGACACGGGCAAGCGCGACGTCTTCGCCGTGGTGTGCCTCGTTCGTTACAACCCGCGCGACAAGGAAGGCTACATCTTCGGATACAAGGACATGGATGAATCTTCGGGCCCCTGCGAATGCGATTGCCCGGCGTCGATCCTCGATCTGCTGACGCCAATTGACGCGAAATACGCCCTGGACTGGCGGGCGCGCTGCCGCGAGAATCTCGCCACTCGTCGCGCGCGGGCGGCCAAACCGGGACCGCGCGCCGGACAGGTGATCGTCTTCGACGAGGTCTTGCGCTTTGCCAACGGCCGGAGTTTTGAACGACTGGAGGTCGTCGCTAATCCGCGCGGTCGGGGCGCCGTATTGTTTCGCGCGCCGGACAGCGGCGGCCTCTATCGGATTTCCAACATTAAGAGCCGGTCCTATCAGCTGTTCGATCCACCGCGCGGCTGAGGACGGGGGTATTCGTGGTCGGCATCGATGGGTCTGGCGCCTCGCGCCGGACCTTTTCTTATGAACGCCGAGAGGAAGAGGAGGGCCGGGAGGGGAATGAACCGAGGGATTTGAGAGAGAGGTCTCCGGTTCGCTCCCGAAACATTCTCCGAAAGATCTTCGCCATGACCGATATTCCCGCAGAAATTGTCGAAACCCGCAATGCCCTTGCCGCACGCCTCGCGGCCGCCGGCTTCACTGAGGTCGTTCTCTGCTTCTCAGGCTGCGGAGACTCCGGACAGCTTAACGACATTGGCACGAACCCCGAACTCCCTCTCGATCCGACGCTTTACTCCGACCTTTCGAATTTTGGCGACGACTACCTCGAGGCCACCGACGTCAATTGGTACGATGGGGATGGTGGCGGCGGAACGCTTACCTTCGATCTCGCCAACAAGACCTTTTCCAGCGACGTTTACTGGAACGAGACCGTGACCAACACGGGTTTTGCCGAAAACGATCCGCTTCCAATCGGTGACTTTGACGCCGTCGCCAAAGCCACCGCGACCTCGGTGCAGCCATGAGCCATGCGCATTTCCACGCCCAGTCGTCGGCTCGTCGGTTCGGTGGCGCGCCGGACGATTACCTGGCGATCCACCAATGGTTCGACGCCACCAAGGAAATGTGGGCGGACGCGCGCCACCGCGCCCTGCGTCACCACAGTCAGGGAATCTTCGAATGCGAACGCCAGTTCGGCGTCACCATTCCTAACGCCGCCGGCAAAGATGTGCCCGTCCGTCTCATCGGCGAGCAGCACATTATGGAAGATTGCGGCGGTATCATCCCGACCGTCGCTGACTGGCTTTCCGCGATCCGCTTCGAACCCTGGATGAACTTTGGCTATCGCCGGTCGCTCGCCGTCGAACAGGGCGACAGGGCCGCGCCGGTTCCAAACGCTCGGCGGGAAAATAAACCGCCAGCACGCGTCATCCAGTCGGCCCACACAGCCTCCCCCAGCAATGTCGCGCCCAAGTTCAGAGCGCCCAAGTTCAGAGCGCCCGAGCCCAGTGCGCCCGAGCCCTATGCGCGCGACATCACTCGCATTCGGCGCCGCGTCGCGACGCACGCGTCCCTCGAATTTTAACGGAGCAAATATCCAATGCGCCTTGACCCGAAAGCCATCGACCTTGGTCCCATCGCCATCTGCGCTGTCAATGACGCGCGCCTCTATCAGACCAGCTACGCCGCCAATGGCGCCGTCGCTCTCCAGATCGCATCGAAAACCAGAGGTCTTCTCGGATCCCTGACGCGAAACATACTCGGCGTCTCCGAAACCCTCAGCATAGGCGAGGTCGTCCTCGATCCGACGTCAAAGTTCTTCGCCGTCGCTGCAGCGACCGGAATGCTTGCCGCCACGGGACGCGCGGTTGAAGCCGACGGCGCCGTTCTTCCAGTCTGGCGCCTTGTCTACGCCTTAGCGGCCGCCGCGTGAGCCGCGCGCCGTAGCCAAAGTCCACGCGACTCAGGTCTGGCGCCTCATCGCGTCGGGCCTTTTTTCTTGGGGCGCGCCAGGAGAGGAAGAGGAGGGCCGTGAGGGGAATGAACCGGGGGATTTGAGAGAGAGGTCTCCGGTTCGATTCCGAAAAACTCTCCCGAGGCTGTTCCCTATGACCCATGCTCCCGTTCGCCTTGCCACGCTCGCCGCCGCGCCGATCCCAGCTGGCCCGCTGTTCCCCGATGCTTTGTTCGGCGCCGCGCAGAATCTTCTTGCCGCTCTCGAGCGCGGCAAGCGCGTCGACGCGCCAATACTGCGCGCCGCGATGGAGTCTGCCTTCGGCGGCTCCGACGCCCAGGGCGCCTGGGACTGGAAAATGGCCTATGACGGTTGCGAGGCGGCGACAGTGCTGTTCCTGCGCAAATTCGGCCCCGCCATGCAGGCGCGCGCCGGTTCGCCCGCGGCGCTGCTGGCGATGCTGACCAAGATCGCCGGCCTTCTGCCCACTCATACGCGCCGCTCCGAAGAGAGCCAGACGCTGCAGCAGTTCTCGACGCCGATCGCGCTCGGGCTCGTCGCCCGCGTCGCCGCCGCAATCACGCCTGTCGATCTTGTCCTCGAGCCCTCGGCCGGGACTGGGCTGCTGGCGATCCTCGCCGAGCTTGCCGGCGGATCGCTCGTTCTCAATGAATTGGCCGAGACCCGCGCCGGGTTGCTCAGCCACTTGTTTCCCGGCGTCGCGGCGACCCGCTTCGACGCCGCGCAAATCGACGATTATCTCAACGTGGACGTCACGCCGAGCGTCGTGCCGATTGTCAGGAGCCACCTTGGAATGAGAATATGAAGATTATTTGGGATTTGGCCATCAATAGTGAGAATTTCGTCCTGCAACATTCTCACTATTGATGGCTTGCGTCGGCGGCCTCGGGCAGTTCGAATTTCGCTTCGCGGCAGAATTTATCGAAGTTTCGCTGGCCCCTCAGAAGGGTCGCCCTGCGCAGATCCCGAAGCATGGCGGGATTAGCCAAAACGCGCGCCAGTCCCGCGAGCCATGCGCGCTGCTTTTCGTCATCGTCAAAGACGCGTTCATCGTCGCTCATTCCGGCCACCGAATTTGCTCTAACGTTCGGCACCAAAATTCTCACAATTGATGGCCAAGTCAACGCAGATTATCAAATTAGATGGATATTCATAAATATCATGGCGAAGCCTAAACACTTGATTTCGTTGCATTCGATTTCTCACCCCAAGATGTCGCCTGACAGCCGGACTGATTGTGCGCCGCGACAGCCCCAACGGCAAACGCTATGCGCGCAAGGACGGGGCAGGGGAGGTTGAAATGGCCTTCGGGTTCGATCTTTCGCCTCTGGTCGCGCGCGCCGATGAATTTGAATCTCTCGCCGAAGCCGTGCGCGCCGAGGAGAGGGCGCTCAAACGCGTCCGGGAGAAGATCACGATCTGTCGACGCGATATCGCCAAAATGATCGTGACCGGCATTGAGGAAGGCGCGCCGACGCGGCGAGGAGGGCAGGGCCCGTCCGACTGGTCCGAAATTCACGCGCTCTATCGCGGCATGGTTGTGCGCATTCCGCGCACGGCGACGCGCGAGGAACTGGAGCCGGTCGCCGAAGAGCTGGCGATGCTGTCCAACGAAGTGCTCAGCCTGTTGGAAAGCCACATTAATTCTCAAAATATAAGCGCCAATGAGTCTCAAACTGAGCGCCACATACACAATTCAAAACCAAACCCTCCTATTGATCTTGAACCTGGCCTCCAAGAAGGCAGGGCCCACGATCCGGGCTCAATTGTTTCAGAACCGAGCGCTCCCCAAAGACCCCAAGAGAATGAGGGAGCCAACACGTCACGGGTCAGCGCGGCGACCAAAGCCTATCCTCTCGGCATGGTGCTCGACGCCTGCCCCGACATCGCCGACTACGCCAAAGACGGGATCGGTTCGTGGCGCGATCTGATCGCCACGGCCGGCCTGGCGCGCGCCGCCCTGGGCATTTCGGCCGACGCCTGGCGTGAGGCCCAGGAAACGATGGGGGCGGGCGATGCGGCGGTGATTATCGCGGCGATCTTGCAGAAAGGCGAAGCGATCGGCAGTCCGGGCGGCTATCTTCGCGCGTTGTCGGCCAAAGCGAGGGCAAAGGAGTTTTCCATCGGTCCGGTGTTGATGGCTCTTTTGCGTGGCAAGTTGGCCAAGTCGGCGCGAGAACGAAAATCCGCTGGATGAAACGGCTGGCCAATTTAGTTGGCCGTCGGGCGGGACGCGACCCAGAGAGGAATATGATGTCGGAGCTTCAACCATCCGTTTCGGGCCGGCGCCGGATCCGCGGGATACTGCTCGATCTCGATGGCGTGGTTCACGTGCGGGGAAAAGCCTTGCCTGGCTCGCTTGACGCGATCGCGCGGGTAAGGGCCGAAAACATTCCGCTGAAATTCGTCACCAACACGACCCGTGTTCCGCGCCGCCGGATCGTCGAGGATCTCGCGCAAATGGGCTTGCAGGTCACTATCGACGACGTGTTCACCCCGGCGATTTCGGCGCGCGCGTTTTTGTTGCGGGAAAATTGGGCGCCGTTTCTCGTGGCGCATCCGGACCTGCGTGAGGATTTCGCCGGATTGCCGGAGCAGGGGAGGGAAGCGGTCGTCCTGGGCGACGCCGGCACCTATTTCACCTATGACACACTGAACGACGCCTTTCGTAAAATCTTGGGCGGCGCCGAATTTCTGGCGCTGGCCAACAACCGCAATTTTCTCGATCGCGACGGCGAATTGAGCCTCGACCTCGGCGCCTTTGTCGCCGCTCTGGAATACGCCTCCAGCCGCAAAGCCTTGGTGCTGGGCAAGCCGTCGTCGTTGTTTTTCGCTCTGGCCGTTGACAGCCTCGGCTGCGCGGCGGAGGACGTCGCGATGATCGGCGACGACGTTGAAGCCGATGTCGGCGGCGCGAGGGCGGCGGGGTTGATGGGCATTCTGGTCCAGACCGGCAAATATCGAGCCGGTCAGGAGAAAGAGCTTGATCCGCCGCCGACCTTCGTCGCCCAAAACCTAGCGGACGCCGTCAATTTTCTGCTGTCCTGACGAGCCGGATTTACAACGGCGCCCACAGCCGCGGATCAAAGGCGAAGGGGTTCGCGCCGACGATTTTGGCGTTCGCCGCTTCGGGATGAGTCGGGTTGAGCAGCAGATTGTGGGCGTCGGGCACAATGAATGATGGAACGCGTAGGATCGGGCTGCGCTTTTGTTCCAGCCATTGATCGCCGAAAGCGCGCGGATCGGCGGGCAACAACGCGAGATGTTCCACCGCCAGGCCGGACAAATCCAGTTTCATCAGGACGTAATCGTCCGGAATCAGTTCGGGCGGCAGATCGAGATGAACGCGCACTTCCAGTACCGCAAGCGCGGGCTCGCCGGCGGCATAGACCATAGCGCTTCCTGGCGAATTCCATCGTCCGCCATAAAGCCGGGCGCCCTCGCCGGACAGATCGCTGAAAGGCGCGCGGCAGAGCCGCCACGCCTGCATCAGGCGGCGATCCCGTGACCGATGCGGCCAAGCAGGACTTCGACCTCGCGGGCGCCTTCCTCCGTGTCGAGAAGATCAAGCGGCCGCTCGCCGCCTAACGCCTTTGTCGGACGGCGCAGCCAGAGTCCGGCCTTTTCGGTGGAGCCGAAAGTTTCCTCGGCGTGGGCGAGCAAGCGAGCGGCGCGGATCAGCCGGTCGGATTGCTCGGCGGTCAATGTGCCGATCTTGCGTCGATTGGCTAAGGTCCTGCGTGGCAGGACGACTTTATCCATTTCGGCGGGGGTCAGCCTGCCGCTGTCCAATACGTGCTGGGCGGCGCCGACCGGCAAGCCGCGTCGCACCGCCCGCGCGAGATCAAAGCCGCTGCGGACTTCAACGCCGACCATTTTAGGGCCCCCAACGATTTCTGCGGTTTTTTCGGGCGCGATCATGGGATCTCCGATGCCATTTGCCGCTATTATATAGGCATTTGGCCAGCGTTGTCCAAGGAAGCTTGGTCCAAGAATGCTTCCGTCACACCAGCAGCCGCGCCGCGGCGCCGAGCCGCGCTTCGGCGTCGTTGTAATAGCGCGCCGCCTGCTGCACCGAGCGGTGCTGCGACTGGCGCATGGCTTCGGGCAGAGGCACGCCGCGCCGCGCCGCCTCGGTCAAAAAGCCGGAGCGCAGGCCATGGGCGCTAAACGCGGAAGGATCGAGCCCGGCCTGGGCGCAGCGCGCCTTGACGATCAGAGTTACCGCCTGCGGCGTCAACGCCTTGTCCTGCAGCGTCCCCCAACGGTCGATGGCGCGAAACACCGCGCCTTTCGCGATCCCCGCTTTGGCGATCCATGCCTGCAGCGCCAGAACCGGCGGCCCGATCAGCAGCACGCGCGTCTCCTCGTCGGCCGAGCCGGTTTTGGTTCGGCCGAGCACGATCGACAGGCAGGGCAGGGCTTCGGAGCGCGGATCGGCGGGATCGAGCGGGACGGGCGGCTCGACAAAAATCTGCTCGAGCCGCAGGCGGGCGATTTCGCTGCGGCGGCGGCCACCGGAAGCAAAGGCGGTCAGCAATAACGCCTTGTCGCGAAAATCGACGAGACGGTTCCAGTCGCAGACGGCGATGAGCTGGTCGAGTACGTCGCGCGTCACCGCTTTTTGGCTTTTGCGCCCGCGCGGCCGCGCCGAGGCGCGCACGGCGAGGCGTAGCGCCGCCCGCAGGGTCGGGGCGGCAAAGGGCCCGTCAAAGCCGCGCCAGCGATGCAAAGTGCCCCAATGGGCCAGCCGCCGCTTGACGGTGGCGGGCGCGTGCGGACCCAGGCTCCGCAAATGCCCCTTGTCGCGCAAGCTTGCTTCGACCGCGGCCGGCATGCCATGCAAGGCGTCGGCCTCGCGTTTTTGCGGGTCCCACAAATGATGCGCGACGAATTTCAAAGCCTGCGATTCCGGCGCCGGCCAGGGCAGGGGGGCGCCAGTCGCGGCCAGAGACCAGGCTTCGAGATAGGCGAGGTCGGAGGCGAGCGCGCGGAGGCTGTTCTCGCCGATCCCTTCGCCCGCCAGATGTTTGAGGGTCGCGACGTCGTCGTCGGTCAGAAGCCCAGCGAGGGCGTCGCGCCGGTCCATCGGCAGGATCGCGTCGAGCGCGTCGAGCTCGAGCGCGCGGCGGTCCTCGGCGGCCTGTTTGGCGCGCGCGATCGGGCGGCGGGTCGGGTCCATGGCGAAGGCTCTCTCTGGGCGCTCCCGCGGCGTGCGGGCGGTTTTGACCCCCATTTTGCGGCTTTAAAGGGTATGCGTCAACACTATCGATAAGCTATCCTTATCGATAGTGAGATGGCGCGCCAAACAGTTGCGCCTATGACAGAAGACAAGATCATGTTAGCTTCGCTATAACGAATTATTTGCAGGAATCACAGGCGCTTGAAAGCCGACCAAAGAATCGTCGAAAGGCTCGATTGGGAGCGAATCTACGCGCCCCTGGCGCAAGCCGAGGACTCGCTCGCCCGGCTCGACGAGCGGCTGCGGGCGAGCCCGATCCGGCAAGGCTGGATCGAACGCAGCCATTTTTCCGACGCCTGCGCCAGCCTGTGGTTTGACGGCGAGCTGGCGCATCTTGAAGACCTCGTGCTGCACGACGCGCGAATGGACGCGCGCGCGCCGACGGCGGAGCTTATCCGCGCCGCCCGCGTGCTCGGCGCGCGCCGGCGAATCCTCTCCATGGCGCCGGGCTGGGCGCTGTCGCCCGACGGCCTCGTCGCTCTGCGCAGCGGCGGCTTTGGCGCCGCCGGCGAGGAAGGGGTCATCGCAGAATCTTCCCAAAATCCTACGCTAAGCCGCGTCGAGGAATGCTGAGCGCGGGTCTCGGAGGGGGCGGAAGCCGTTTTGCAGGGGCTCCGTCGGCCAGACGTAATCGCCGTTGAAGGCGATGTGCTCCCAGCCGAGCGGGGCGACGTGGGCCAGCAGATCGTCGCTGACGGCCTCGCCCCGGGAGCGCAACTCGTCGACGGCGCGGCCGAGATAGACGGTGTTCCAGAGGATCACGGCGGCGACGGCGAGATTTAGGCCGGACGCCCGGTATTTCTGATTTTCGAAGGTGCGGTCGCGGATTTCGCCGAGGCGATGAAAGAACACCGCCCTGGCGAGGGCGTTGCGCGCCTCGCCCTTGTTGAGGCCGGCGTTCGCCCGCCGCCGCAGCGCCGGATCGCTGATCCAGTCGAGGGTGAAGAGGGTGCGCTCCAGGCGCCCGATCTCCCGGAGCGTTTTCGCCAGCGCATTCTGTTTGGGATAGGCCGCGAGCCGCCGCATCAAGACCGACGGCGCGACGGTTCCGGCCTTGATCGACGCCGCGAGGCGCAAGGTTTCGTCCCAGTTCTCGCCGATGACCCTGAAATCCACGGTTCCGCCGATCATCGGGGTCAGCGCGGCGTAGGCCGCGCGGGCGTCAGCGACATAGAGGCGGCGGTCGGCGAGATCGCGGATGCGCGGCGCGAACCGAAACCCGGTGAGATGGCACAGGCCGAACACATGATCGATCGCGCCGGCCGTGTCGGTGTAATGCTCGCGGATGTCGAGCGAACATTCGTGATGCAGCAGGCCGTCGAGAATATGCGCGGCCTCGCTAGCGTTGGCGGCGATGACCCTGGTGTGGAACGGCGCATAGCGGTCGGAGACATGCGTGTAGAATTTCACGCCCGGTTCCGAGCCGTATTTGGCGTTGTAATCGGCGCGGGCCTCGCCATGCCCGCCGGCCCTGAAGAATTGGCCGTCGGAGGACGACGTGTCGCCGTCGCCCCAGATTTTCGTGAACGGCTGCGCATGGATGGTGTCGACCAGACAGGCCAGCGCCGCCTGATAGGTTTCGTCGCGGACATGCCATTCCGCGATCCAGAGCAGCTTCGAATGGCTGAACACCTTGGAGCTGTGGGCCATTCGGGCGAGTCCGAGATTGGTGGCGTCGGCGAGTAGAGCCGTCATCAACGCCCGGCTGTCTTCGGGCGGCGCGCCCGTGCGCAGATGGCTGAACCGCTCGGCGAAACCGGTCCAGCCATGCACTTCGGCGAGAAGCTCGGTGACGCGCAAGCGCGGCAACATGGCGTAGAGCCGCCGTGCGACGCGATCGGTCGCGTCGGTTTCGTCCTTGCGGATCGGGCTGATCGAAAGCCCCTCTTCGGTGAGCGTCGCCTCGGGCAGCTCGCCGGCCGCCGCCAGCGCGTCGATTTCCCGGAGCCGGGAGTGGAGGAGACCGATGCGTTCGGCGCGCCAGTCGTCGAAGCGATCGGCGACGGCGAGGCCTAATTCGTCGCCTTGGCGCCGCGTCGCGAATGTGTCGGGCGGCAGGAGAAAATCGTCGAAAGCGCGGTACGCGCGGCTGCCTTCGACCCAGATATCGCCCGAGCGCAGGCGATCGCGCAGCGTTGTCATGACCGCGACCTCGTAGGTCCGGCGATCGGCGGCGGCGCCGACGCCGACGCCGACGAGCTTGCGCCACGCCGGTTTCAGAAACGCCGTCGGAGCGCGCGGCGGCAGATTTCTCGCGCCGGTCGCATGGAGCCCGCGCAACACGTCGAGCGCCGCAAGCAAAGGATCCCCCGGTTTCCAGGAGCGGAAGACGAAGGCGCCGAGGAGGATCGAAACCATGCGTCGCACCGTCGGATAGCGCTCGACGATCTCGCTCAGATTGTCGTCGCGCGAATCCGCGACCGTCTTGTCGGCCTCGGCGACCAGAGTTTTCAGGCGTTCCCAGCCTATCGCGCGCTCCACCGCCGCGACCTGGTCCACTCCGGACGCTTTGGCGGCCAACATGGCTTTCGCCATGCCGATCAGGGCTCGCGTCGACGCGTCGAGCGTCTTCGCCCGATCGACGACGTTCTCTTTGTGCACGCGATCGGCGCGGCGGAATACGCCGCCGAGCATTTTGTCGAACATGCTGATGGCGGCGTCCGTGAGGACCGCCTCCATTTCGCGCGCGAACACGACCAGCGTCGCCAATCGGCGCGGCGCATCGAAGCGTGAAAGATGCTGCGCGCTGAGAATGACCGTTTCCCGGGCGAGCGCCGCATAGCGCGCCTGGTGAATTCGTTGCTCGCGATCTTGTCCGACGCCGAGTTTTCGAACGGCGTGCAGGCGTTCGATTATTCCGGCCAGATTCCGCAGGGTCGGCGCTTCCGGCCATTCGCGCAGCCACGCGAGCGGCGTTCGATCCCGCTCGTCGTCGACGGCGATCAGCGCCTCCAGTCCGGCAATCGTCTCTTGCGCCAAACCTTCGACGAGATTCTTGTGCGCGCGTTTTCGCGCGCGAGCGCGGGCGGCCAAGGCAATTCGTTCAAATATTGTCGGCGCCGGCAGCAAAATGCTCCGGCTTCGAATATGTTCGATCATCGCGGCGACGATCTCATCGCCGCGATCCGTGCCGATTGCCTCGGCGAGAGCGATCTCCGCTACAGCGCGGTAGTCCTCACGTCTGAAAGAGCGCACCCCGAGATGCGCCTGAAGTTCGCCGAGATGCTCCCAGCGGGTTTCGCTACGCCGCGCGTATGCGGCGAACGATGTTGGTTCGCTCCCGATCTGCGACGCGACGAAAGAAAGCATGTTAGGCGGCGGACTTTCTTCGGCGCCAAGGGCGCGGCCAGGGAACCTCAAATAGGCAAGGTGAACAGCGAACCCCAGCCGATTCGCGTCGCGGCGGCGTCGCCGAATCAGCGCCAGGTCCGCGACTGAGTATGTGTAGTGCCGGACAATCGCCATCGGCTCCGTCGGCGGGTCGAACAGCGCCGCGCGAGATTGCGGCGAGAGGATTTCGTGTTTCTTCATGGCGCTCTCTCGTCGCGCAAACGACCGTTTGCGCGACCGCTCGGCGCGTCACGACAATTCAATAGCTTGCGCTACGCGCAATTCTGTTGCCAAATACTGGTGATTGGCAACAGAAAAAAGTAACGCCCATGCTTCTCGGCTACGCGCGCGTCTCCAAATCAGACGATCAGGACACCGCTCCGCAAATTCGCGCGCTCAAAGACGCGGAATGCGTCAAGGTGTTCGAGGAAACGGCGTCCGGCGGACGGTGGGATCGGCCCGAGCTGCATCGGCTGCTCGACCAACTGCGCCCCGGCGACACCCTCGTCGTTTGGAAACTCGACCGCCTGTCCCGCTCGCTCAAGGACCTGCTCGCCATCCTCGAACGGGTCGACGCCGCCGGCGCGAAATTCCGATCGTTGACCGAGGCGATCGACACATCCGGCCCGGCCGGCCGCATGTTGATGCAGATGCTCGGCTCCTTCGCTGAATTCGAACGGGCGATGATCCGAGAGCGCACGCGCGCCGGCTTGCGCGAGGCGAGAGCCAAGGGCCGCGTCCCCGGCCGCAAACCCAAAATAACGGCCGAACAGCAAAAGGAGATCGTCGAAGCCGTGGCGTCCGGCCGCAAGACCGCCGCCGAAATCGCCCGCCTGTTCAAAATCCATCGCGCGACCGTGTCGAGGTTCGTTTCTCAAGCTCGCGCCGGGGTTTGAAACGGGATCAAATCCTTAGCGTAGGATTTTGGGAAGATTCTGCGATGACCCCAGGAAGAGGTGGCGAAGCCGAAGAACAGCGATGAGCCGGAAGGGGAGGGGGCTTTCGACGATGAGCCTTTTTCCGATCGCGACGATCCGCTTGGCCCCGAACTGGCGGCGCTTGACGCCGCGCTCGACCGCACGACGCGCGCGCTCGAACGCAAGCCGGCGATCGACCGAGAGGAACGCGATCCACTGGTCTACGATCTTGACTGGGACGAGGACGAGCGGCTCGCGCAATGGCGGGAGGCGGTGGAATTCACTTCCGGCCTGCCGCCGGTGCTGGCGGCGGCTTTGACCGCGGCTTTGTGGGACGACATCGAGCCGCTGCAACATGCGCCCTGGCTCGGCCGCCTGCTCGCCGCCGCCCTGTTGCGTGACCGTGGAAAAACGCGCAGCCATCTGTTGTGCGTGAATTCCGGCGCCCGCGCGGTCCCGCGGCTGCGGCTCAAACCAGCCGATCCGGTCGCCAAAATCCTGTTCTGGCTGGCGGCGGTTCTGGCCGCCGCCGAAAAAGGCCAGAAGGATCATGACCGCTGGCTGCTCGCCCGCGCCGGACGCGCGGGCAAGTTGCAGGGCAGGAGGGGGAATTCGCATCTGCCGCAGGCGTTGGATCTGGCTCTCGCCCGGCCGATCGTCACCGCGGAGCTGCTGGCGCAGGAGCTCAGAGTTTCGGCGCGGGCGGGGCAGAATCTTATCGCCGAGCTGGGGCTGCGCGAGCTCACCGGGCGGCGGCGCTATCGCGCCTGGGGCATTTTGTGAGCCCGGGATGAGCCAAAAAAGGACCGTCGGCTGTGACGCCAACGGCCTAAGTCTAGGGAGGAAACGCCCAAGGAGGGCGATGAGGCCGGCAGGGCCGCGCCTCACGCAGTTAAGTTATGTTGCACTGCACAATTTGTCAAAGGATATATTGCAGTGCAGCATTTGGCGGCCGGTCTTCGCGGATCTGCAGGCCACCGCTCGTTCGATTGAACCTTGCCTATCCGGTTGGCGCCCCTGGAGCCATATATGGTGTTCAGACTCGGACCCTTGGCGTACGTCGACATCGCCTCCGGAAATGGCCCGGGTCGGCGGATAGCCGTCATAGGCGCTTCGACCCATTCTGACCCCGTTTCAGACATCCGCGATGTCTGCTTGCTGCGTAAAACACCGTTGAACGATCGTGTGACCGAAGCGCTGCGGAGAAGGATTGGTCGATGTTAGGATCGACGTAACGGCGCAATGCGACGTCCATGTCGATGCCGAGCTGAACGAAAACCTCACCGGAGCTCGTCTCGCTCTAGCGCCGCCGGTCACTCGGCAGCGTAAGCGGAGCGCTCGTAGGCCTTGGCGGCCTGAACCTCAGCGCGGATCTCCTGAGGCGACTGGCGCTTCGGCGGGGCGGGCACAGATGGCTCGATGGGATCGGCCGCAACGGTCGCATCGATGCCGATGCCGGCGAGGGCACCGGCTCCATCGTGGCGGCGGTCGAATCCGGCGATCGGGTGCTTGAGGAAATGTTGATCGAACATCGCCGTCATGCCGGAGGACGACAGCCTCGCCAGTTCGTTCCGGACCTCTTTGCCGGTCTTCCAACCAATGACATAGCGTTTCGTTTTGTCGCGTGCCGTCTCGAGCGCCGCGATCGCTGCGTCGGTGAAGCCGCCGCTGGTCCAGAATTCGAAATGCACCATGGAAGTGTTGAAGCGGTCCTCGCCCTTCGTGGCGCGGTAGACGCCAGGAACCTTTTCGGTCAGCCATGCCTCGATTTCCGGCGCATCGATCAGATGGTCGGGCTGATAGCCCTTGCACTCGTAGATCCAGACCTCGCCGGCGACGACCCTGCGAACATCGATCTCCGCCTTGAAGGTGTCGTATCGGATTAGGTGATTGATATCAATCGATCCGCCGTGGCGGGCTTGCACGACATGGCCGACGACGAGCTCGAAGAGAGAGCCGCGCAGGTTCCGGTCCGCCCCGTCGATGCTGCTCAGCTTGTCGAACAGCTCGCCGATGACCTCTGGCTTGGCGACCGCGACCGCGGCCGCCTTGCTCAGGGTTTCAAGCAAGGTCGCGAGCCCGACGGCGACGTCGCGCCCGAACAGGTTCTTAGGGGTCGCCAACATTATCCCGTGCGCGCGTCCGAGGTTGAACGCCTCCTGGGTATACCCGTCCGCCATGAGCACGGGCATGAACGGCGAGAGGTTTTTCAGGTAGGATGACAGGCTAAATTTGCGGATGAAGGCCGCGACAGCATGTTCGTCGACGGCCGCGCCGGCGATGACGTCGCCCACGAGGAACCCGGGCTTTGGCGGCGCATCCTTTTGACGGCGGACGATCGGCACCATGTAGGACGGGCCGCATAGGTCCCAGTTGAACGTGCCGAACGTCGGCAGGCGATCGGTCTCTCCCCGGATTTCGATCTTGTCATAGCTTGCGACGCCCAAGCGTCGGGCCCAGTCGCGCAATGCCAGGAGCAGCATCTTTTCGACGACAAGGCGGGCGCGCAGCCGCTGGAAATTCGGATGGCCTAGGCGCCCGTCAGCGCGAAGGGAGACGACGGGTCCGACACCCTGCAGCTCGCCGCGCTCGACGAGATGGACGGCTTCGAGGCGTTGCAGGACCGTGTCGCTGGAGACCTGGCCCTTCTGACGGATCGGCGAACCGCTGATGATCCCGAACTGGTCGAGCGGCACGACGCCATCGCGCGCCTGAAGCGCGGCGAGCGCGGGTCCGTATGCCGGGCTGGCCTCGCGAATATGGCGGGCCAGGGCAGTCCAGTATTGCTCGGTGCCCTCATGCTTGGCGTGATAGAGGAAACGGGCGTTGCGCGGAAAAACCAGTCCCTTCAGCCGGCGCACATTGGGCCCGGCGCGGCTGATCCTTTGCCGTGCGACGTCGGCCGAGCACCCTTGCGCGACCAGTTTGCGGGCGATGTCCGACGAAAGGGCGGGCCCGTCCAAAAGCAGCATCGATTCTACGGTACTCATGCGGCGCGCCCTCGTTGTCACACTCCGCTATTTATAACGATACTTCAGTACGGCGTCTCCATTTTTGCGTCTGCCGACACGCAACAAATAATAACGTAATATCAATATCTTAAACGTTCGCCGAGGATCGGTGTCGGCCGGCTCTTGTCACAGTCGTCTGTCACACGGCCTTCGGCCGCTTCGGAACGCGGCCGTGCGAGCGGGTTAGAACGCCACTCAATGGAAGTTCCACGCCTTGACCTTGATCGTGTCGATATGAGTGTCCGGCATCTAGATTTCACGTGTTCGCAGGTCCTTGGGCGACAGTTCGCATGGGTCAAGACCGGAGCCGTTGCAAGCCTGGTCGTCGCGGCATGTATATGGAAACGCGGCCTCGCGGTCGCCGAAGCGATGCGAATGGCTAAAATCCTGCATTTAGTGTTCGTCCACATGGCGCAGGAAAGCTGGGCGAACAGTGTTGGTCAGCACCTCAACCGCCCATGCGGCCAGATCGGCATCGGTGGACCGCGTCAACATTCGCAGGGCGATATCGAGCCGGGCCATCAAATAGACGTTGTCGATATCCATCGCCGTCGACACGAACGCGTCGCGATCCTCGCGAGGTTCGTTCGACAGGTATTTCAGGATCGATTGCGTCACCGTCTCAACGATGCCGGCGTTATGGCAAACGAACTGGCCGCCTTCGTCGGAGTCGTGAACCGGCACCGAGTCCATCAGGATGTCGTTGCGCGGCTGCCGCAGGACGAAATCCGCGGTTCCGACCAGCAGCAGAACTTCAGGGTCGAGCCGTAGTTGGCTGCCATTTCCCTCGACCACAAACCGGCGGGAGGCTAACTGCGAGAGGATCAGCCATCCGTGTATATTCGCGAAGGAGCTGGGCTCATCGCCGTCATCCTCCACGGTATGATCTTCGCCGTTGATCGTCAGGATCGTTGAACCGTCTTCCTGCGGTCGGATATCGATCGAACCGACACCCTCGACCCAGGTCGTAAGATGCTGTCCGGCCTGAGCGGCCTCCCGGACCGGTGTCATATTCGCCAGCGCATCATAGAGGGCCCAGGGAACGCCGCCGTTGCCCGAGCTGAGGTCGAGAACGGCTTGAGCGGCGACGATGTCGCCGAACAGAAAATTGCTGGCTGCGCCCGCAAGCCACTCGGCGGCCTCGACGGGACCGTCTTCCACCATTTCCCGCAGCTCAACGGAAAGATGGCGCGCGAGTTCGCTCGCCAGAAGCTCGGGGAGGGCGACGGTCACGACGGGGATGTTCCCATCGGCAATCGAAGGGGTGAGGTAACCCTGCTTGAGGAGCCACTCGACGTCCGAGGCCGGTAGGATGCCCTCCAGCGTCGCGCGCCGGACGAAGTACCGTCCCATAAGTTCGAGCGCCATGGCGTAGGGCTTGCTCTGATCTTGGGCGTCTGCGGTGATTGCGTGAGCGAGCCCACGGTATCGCCGTCGCAACTCGGGATCGGCGAAGTTGGCGCGGGCCTGGGCGACGATTTCCAGCCCGGGCACCGCCGGAAATACGCCGACGCCCTCGCGCTTGATCCCCGATAGACGTGTTGCCATGGCTTGCAGGAGCCAGGGACGGCGCAGGTCGGGGCTGTGCTGCCCGCCGTCCATGATGCCCATGTGCAGCTCAGCCAGGGCTTCGAGCGCTTTGACATATTCCGGCTCCGCAAGGTCGGCGACTTCTACGATCGTGGCCCGGCGGCCGATGGGTGACTCCCTGCGGCCATCGGCGCTTGTCAGCACGCGCCGGGTGGCGTCCTCGTCCAGGCCGACAACCACGCGCAAGGCGGGACCGAACGTGTTCGATGTGAGGTCTTCGATCGTCCGAACATCGTCGCGATCTTCCGGATCGAGACGGTCGATGGCGAGAACGAGAATTGGTCCGCCGGCGCGGGAAACCTGGCGCACCCAGTTGCGTGCCGTCTCCGGATCCACGGGCCAGTCGAGCGTGTCGGCCAGTAGGTCGGCGATCTGTCGAAAGACTTCGCTCGCCCCGCATTCGAGGAACAGGCCGCCGGCCACCTGCGGATTGATCCCACGAATGAGCTGTTCGAGGACGTTCGTCTTTCCGACGAGAGGCGGGCCGGACACCAGCACCAGTCGAGCGGTGCGTAACTTGGAAGCGACGCGCAGAGTCGCCAGGCGAGGAACCTTCAACGGACCGAAGGGGCGCAGAGGATGATCTGTCGTGGCGGTGAGCTCGTCGATGGCCCTGGCCGAAGCGACGCCTACGGCGCTCGTCCAAACCTGCGGATCCGTTCCCATCAGCGTCGCGATTGCGTCATCGCGATCGCCTGCGGCCACTTTCGCCGCCGAGGCCATGAAAACCTCGAAGGTTTTCGCGTCCGGCGATTCCCCCTGATAGGGCTGACCCGAGAAGGTTTCGATGATCCGTGTTTCCTCGCCGTTGGTTACAACGACGAAGGGCGCCATGACGGGTAGCAGCCGCGCATAGGAGAGGCCCTGTTCGCCGTCATTCGCCGACAGCGATACGTCGCGCTTTTTGAGCTCCAGTATGGCCAGCGGCTTGTCGCCCAAGGTCAGGAGTATGTCGGCGCGGCCACGCTTGATCCAACTTTCGCGCCCTTTGGCGGTGATCGTGGCGTGTCCGAGGCGGATCGTGAATTCGATTTGATGCTTGATGTTTGACGCGCCCAAGCGCGGAAATGCGACTTCGATCGCAGCGGAGATCGCGGTCTCGAGGTCGTATTCTGTCTGGTTCTTTGGGGCTTTGCCGCTCACGCGCCCTCCAACGTCTACGCCGCGCGCCGGCTAAGGCGTTCGTGCTTGGTGATCAGGAACGTCAGGTAGCTGCGAATGAGGTTACAGTAAAGCGGCGCTTAGTTGATCCGGAGCGCCAGCCCCTCTTGCAGATCGATGCCGTGCCGCACGCCATCGCCGGAAGTGGGCGAGCTCCGATCGAGCGCGTGAATCAATCGACGCGCTTTGATTCAAATTTCCAATTGGACGCGGAGTCGGCGCTTTGCGACTCTTCGACATGTCCCCAGCAGACTTGAAGATCGCTACGCGCAAATTCTCGGAAGCTGTGCACCTGCGCCGGATCGACCCGACGCGGAACATGGCGAGGTTCTACGAAGTCTCGCTTGAGCCCTCGCTATTTGGGACCTGGGCGGTCGTGCGCCGCTGGGGTCGTATCGGCTGTCAGGGCCGAATTCGATTGGAGCTTTGCGACAGCGCCGACGACGCCTTCGATTGCATCAAGCGTCTGATCTCGGCGAAGCGTCGGCGCGGCTATCAAACGGTCGTGTAACTGCGCTCGCGCAGGCAGTTGGTTTTGGTTGGAGATATTTTTTGCGCAAACCTCAGTTTCTGGCGCTGAATTTAGGAGGAGGTCGTTTTCGTATGCGTTTCGAACGAAAGCGTGTGGCGTCAATCATGCCGCCGCCCCGTTCCCCGTCAGCCATTCGCGCAGTTTCGTCCAACGTCGTCGCGACCCATGGCTGCGGACGGCGATGGCGAGCGCCTTGCGCTGTCCGACGATGACGACGAGGCGCTTGCCCCGGGTGACGGCGGTATAGACCAGGTTCCTGGCGAGCATTGTGTAGTGCTGTTTCGCCAGCGTGATCACCACGGCGGGATATTCCGACCCCTGCGACTTGTGAATCGTCGTCGCGTAGGCGGGAACGAGCGCGTCGAGTTCACCGAACGGATATTCGACCTCGCGCCCGTCGAAGTCGGCGATCAGAACACCGTCGGTCTGGTCGATGCGCCGGACCCTGCCGAGATCGCCGTTGAACACCTCGCGGTCGTAGTCGTTTTCGGTCTGCATGACCTTGTCGCCCGGAGCGAAGGCCGAGCCGAAACGCTCGATTTTCTCGCCCATGTTCGGATTTAGGGCGTTCTGGAGATCGGCGTTGAGCGCCCGCGCGCCAAGGGCCCCGCGCTGCATCGGGCACAGCACCTGAATGTCGCGGACCGGATCGAGGCCGAAGCGTCGGGGAATTCTGTCGCGGACGATCTCGACCACCTTCGCGGCGCCATCCTCGGGATCAGCTGCCTCGACGAAGAAGAAGTCGGAGTCTTCGCCCGGCTTGGTCCATTCCGGCATTTCGCCGCGATTGATGCGATGCGCATTGACGACGATCCGGCTCTCGGCGGCTTGCCGGAACACCTCGGTCAACCGGGCGACCGCGACGGCGCCGGAATTGATGACGTCGGCAAGCACCTGCCCCGGACCGACCGACGGCAATTGGTCGACGTCGCCGACCAACAGCAGGGCCGCCTTCGGGGGAATGGCCTTCACCAGGGCGAACATCAGCGAGGCATCGAGCATGCTGGTCTCGTCGACGACGAGAAGATCGCAATCAAGCTGGTTCTCGGCGTTGCGTTTGAACCCGCCCTTCTTGGGATCGGTCTCAAGCAGCCGGTGGATAGTCTTGGCTTCGATGCCGGTCTGCTCGGACATTCGCTTGGCGGCGCGGCCGGTCGGCGCCGCGAGCAGGATCTTCGTTCCCTTGGCGAGGACGATGCGCAGGATGGCGTCGAGCAGCGTCGTTTTGCCGACGCCGGGTCCGCCCGTGACTACGGCCGTCTTTGACCGGAGCACCATCGCGATCGCGGCGCGCTGCGACGCCGCCAGTGTCTTGCCGGTCTTTTTCTCGACCCACGGAACAGCCTTGTCGGCTTCGATCGCCGGCCATGGCGGCTCGCCCCGCGCCAACGCAAGCAGGCGTTCGGCGATGCCGCGCTCGGCGAGATACAGCCCGCGCAGGAAGATGCAGGATCGCCCCTCGATCGTGTCCGCAACGACCTCGCTGCCGGCGATCTCATGGGCCAGGGCCGCGTCGACGACGCCGGCGTCGACTTCGAGCAGCGTCGTCGCCAGTTTGATGAGGTCCTCCGCCGGCAGACCGCAATGGCCCTCGTCGGTCGCTTCCTGCAGCGCGAAGGAGACGCCAGCGCGCACCCTTTGCGGCGCTTCGCGCGTCATGCCGAGCTTCATGGCGATGGCGTCGGCGGTGCGAAACCCGATGCCGCGGATGTCGCGCGCGAGCCGATAGGGATCCTCGGTCATGACCTGGATTGCGTCGTGTCCATAAGTCTTGAAGATGCGGACCGCCCGCGACGTGCCAACGCCGTTGGAGTGCAGGAAGAGCATGATGTCGCGGACGGCCTTTTGCTCGGCCCAGCCGGCGGCGATTTTTCCGGCGCGGAACTCGCCTATGCCCGAAACGTCCCTCAGCTTCTCCGGGCTCGCCTCGATGATTTCGAACGTCGCCGCGCCGAATACGGCGACGATCCGCTCGGCGAGCTTCGGGCCGATGCCGCGCACCATGCCGGAGCCGAGGTATTTCTCAATCCCCTCGGCCGTCGTCGGCGGCGTAGTCTTGAGGAAATCCGCCTTGAATTGCAGCCCGTGGGTTCGGTCGGTGATCCAGACGCCGACGGCGTGGATGAATTCGCCAGCCGAAATCGACGCGGCGTGGCCGACGACCGGCACAAGGTCGCGCTGCCCCCGCGCCTTCACTTTCAAAACAGCGAAGCCGGTGTCCTCATTGTGAAACGTGACCCGCTCGACCGCGCCGACGAGCGTATCTTTGGGCGGCGTTGCATCGAAGGAGGGCTTCATCGGAGCGTACCGAATTCGGGGCGATGGACATTCAGGCTATCACTGTTCGCCGAGCAAGATCACATTTGGCTATCGCAGCGATTTGGGTGCCGGCGCTGTAGTGTTCCGGCATAACGACAGATGTGCTCGCGTCGCATCATCATCGATCCCCAACGCTAGACCCGGTCAGAATACCGATCATAAGCCGTCACGCGGACGGGGTTGAGCTCGACCTCGTATCGATAAATCTCCCGCTGCATATAGACGAGTTCTGCATCCTTTTGAACGTCTGAGACGTCAATGTACCACGCTCTTGGTCGACCGTTCTCTTCGCCGTTCCACCGGTAGCCACGTGCTTTCAAAAAATCCTTGCATTCAAATGGGGAGTTTTCCGCCCAAATGCGCCACGTTGGCTGGCGTGCACGTTCAAGTAATTTTGCCAAAGCTGGGACACGAGCGCGAGGAAGCTCGCGCGCCAAGACCTCAATTGCCGCTAGACAGTCGTTGGCTGCTCGGTGTCGATCATAGAAAAAGCCCTGCGCCATAGCGAGGTAGGGAAGCTTCGTCCCTTCGAATCCCTCGGCTGCCCAATCAACCTCTGCCATAGAACAAGCCCATGGCTTGGTCGAAAACATCGGGCAGAACCGCTCCAAAAAGCGACGATCAAAGGCAGCATTGTGGGCGATAACCAAAGCGGCTGGCGCAGCAAATTTGACGACCTCGGCTAGGTCGATTTCTTTTCCAGACACCATTTCGGCGGTTATGCCTGTAAGTGCCGTTATTTCGGGAGGGATTGGCGTGGACGGTTCACGAAGACGGTCGAATGGGTCGAGCACCTGAACCACAGTGCCGTCCAGGGCATATCTGAACGGCACCATCGCTAACTCAACTATCTCATCCAGTTCTGGATTGAGGCCTGTCGTCTCCACATCGACAAAAAGGCCGGCGCGAGTTTCAACGCCAGGAAACCCTTCGATCGGCGCGCGCGGCTGAAGGCGCCGCAAAACTTTATAGTCTGGGCTTTTCTCCAGAGCAGCGGCAAATTTTTCGAGATCTGGTTCACCCGTCATCAGCCGACCACGCCGCCATCGGCGCCGTTAACAGGCGGTGCTGCGATGCAGACCTGAGCCGTGCGTCCTTCTTCATGGAACCAAAGATCCCGGATTTTTGCATCATCGCTCGCGGGAAGCGGATGGGCGTCGCGCACCCTGAACGTCGTCGGCAGATTCACCGATGTTCCGAATACCAGCGCATGTTGCTTGGGCAAGGATGGCAGGCGCTTCAAGACCGCATCCGAAATAAACGGGGTCATCTGCCGAATGTGCGAGAGATCGTCAGGGTTCTGGATGCGGTGGATTACGAAATTTGAGCACTGCGACAGCACGGTCTTTGACAGTTCACTCGGTCTTTGAGAGGCAACGAGCAGGAACAGCCCGTATTTACGGCCCTCTTTGGCGATGCGCTCAAAGACGCGGCTTGCGTCGATTGCATAACGTGACGGCGTGGAAGCGATGTAGCGATGCGCCTCTTCGAGCAACAAGTGGATGGGAAAGCGGTTGCGTGGATCAGCCTGGCGGAGCAAGCGGAATGCCATCCGCGCCAAAACCGAAGCCACCAGTTCCACGACTTCGTCCTCGACCGCGTTCATATCGATGATCACGATCTGGTTCTGCTTCACCCAGCCGGCGCCGTTTCGCGACAAGCCTAGAAGGCGCTCCAGGAATGAGGCGATAGACGGATTATTGCCGTCAGCCTGAAGATCTTGCCTAAGAAACGCGTATTCTTGGCGCTCCTCCAACGATTTAAACCGTGTCAACAACTGGGAACAATAGTCGCGAATTTGCCTGTTTCCGTGCGCCTCCTCATAGAGAATCGCAAGGTCGAGTGCCTCACCCAGCGCGGAAAACTCGAACGGAAGACTCTCGTAGGCGGGAAGCTTCAGCCCGTCGATAATGAACCCTCCACCTTGAGCGCCACCGAGCAGGTAGGAGGTCAGCCCCTCAGGATTTGCCATTTGGCCATAATTGATCCGGATGTATTGGGCGATTATCCGGTTGTTGATCTCGACCGTATTGAATCGTTGTAGAAGCCCCACCATCCGATCATGCTTGGACGGACTTCCCGAGTCATCCCGAAGGATCTGGCTTAAGCAAGTGGCCAAGATATGGTTCTTGATGCCGTTCAACTCGCGCGTGTTCCCGCCTGAGAATAGTGTCGAGAGCCCGAGCGCCATGCGCAGAATTGGTACTTGGGTCCGCTCGCTCGCCTGGAGAAGCAACTCCCATTCCGACTGCTCAAGGAACCAATGAGGCAATCGGAAACGCCCGTTCGCCGACGAACCATCAAGCACAATATGAGCAACACCAATCCCGCTCCCATTGGCCAGGGGCGTCAGCGCCTTGGCATATTCACCGTTGACATCGAAGACGACGAAGGTTGCACCGCGGGCATGGTGTTCATCGGCTTTGTCAAACAAGGATTGCAGCACAGACGCTACCGTGCAGGACTTGCCGCTGCCGGTGTTTCCGAGAACCGCAGTATGCCCGCCAAAGAAGTCATCAATACGAACTTTGACGTCGTAGCCGTCGAAGATGACAGACCTGCCGATCGATAGCGCGCGAAAACGCGTCGCCTCGGGCGGAATTGGCGGATCGTCTCCCCTCTTTGGCGCGGGCTCACTCGGGACATCCGTTTCGAACACACGATCGAGTTCCGCATCCAGCGCGTAGAGCGCGTCCGCGTATAGGGACGGAAACACGGACACGCCGAATCGAAATTTCTCCCGGCGGTCCTGCGGCAACATTCCAACGGGGACAACGTCCAGAAATTTCGCAGATGACGCTTTGTCCATCTCCCCGTCGCCACGACCAGGGCGGCTCACATCCTGCTCGCGTAGACCAACAACTTCCGCGACCACATATTCGGTTTGAACCGGAAGCATCAGAAATGAGCCGAGCCGAGCGACGTAATGAACGTCATCGAAGCCAACGACGGTGAAGTTGTCGGTACCGGCGTGCATCTCGACGACGAATCGATCGGCCGCAACGGAGACGACCTTACCGATGGCGCGTTTACGATCATCCCGACTCATTCTGCCTCCTCCCTCTTTCGAGGAGGAGACATCGCTTCCAGAACCTTCCGGATCGCATCGTCAATGCGTTCACTCGGGCGCTGCGGCAGGAACTGTTCGATGATCGTGTCAAAATAGTGCGCCTTGCGACCAGCTTGGGGCCCGTCGCCACCAATGATCCAGATCCGCGGATCCCTCAACGCCTTGAGTTTCTCAATCTCGCCTTTCAGCGTCGGGTCAACAAAGATCACCAACCGAAAGGTGGGGATCGTCAGCGCCTGATAAATGATGTTGTTAATGTGCTCGTCGCCGAATGCGTAGCCCATCGTGAACAGCACGCTCTGCTCGCGTACGACCCGCGATTGGAATTCACGAAAAAGGTCAGCGTAGGGCGATCCGAGGCTGGCGTTCTGTTTTGCGGGCGTGGGATAAATCATCACTTTCCCGGGCTCGTTGGAGGCTGCCGCCTCCCTGATCGGATAAAGCCCGTGATCGTCCTCGGTCCAACTGATCGAACCATGGATTTTGCAGAGATAGACAAAACCATCAACGGCCGACCATTTGCGGCTGGTCAGATCGAGCTGTTCCGCAAGAGCATATCGAAAGGTCGCCGGATTGAACCGGCGCTCAACAACGCCGGAGAATCCATTCGCATACGGCAGGCCGAGCCTGTCCATCGCCGTCTCGTTGAAAAGATCGTAATTGGTCGTGAATATCCAAGGACGGGGCAGTGAACGATCGCGGAGAACGAGTTTTCTGTAAAAAGTCTCATACAGATTCAGGACACTCCGGTCGCCTTCGGCGAATTTTCCTTGTGTGCATTTTTCCCAGAGGAAGCCCTGCACTTTTGCGATGATCGATTCGACGATTTCCAGGTCCCTCTTCGCCGCCTCAAGCGAACTCCGTCCCAGAGAGAAGCGCAAGCTGTGGAGCAATTCCATGAGACGTTCGAGGTTGCGGGCATATTCGTCGGCGCCAATATCAATGCCGAGCCGATCAATCAGTGCCTGGCGTTCTTTAGCCGTTGGCAAGCCAGGGACGTCTTCCTCCAACTTTTTCGTAAATTCTTCAGCAAGCGGGGCCATGGTCGGAATCCCAACCTCTGCCCCATTAACACGTAGCGATGAACATCCAGCGCCCAGCAAGAATGCTACATTCTTTGCGTTAAGGGATTCTGCGAGAGCTTTGCGGACGATCTCCGCTCCTTCCGCCCAATCATATTCGCGCCCGTCAGACTCGGAGCCCCGAATAAACTGGAAAACTTGCTTTGGTTTCTCGCCGTCTTCTGAATCGCTCAAGTCGCTCTCCACAGCATTATTTAAATTGTTCGGCGCTGTCGGCCTTCGGCCGAGGAAGCGGGTTCATCGGACGTGCCGAGCGTCAAAGCGGACTCGGAATAGCGGCGCCGTTGTTAAATTGAAAGCCAATGCGTGGCGACGTGGCGTATACACCAAATTCAAGCCTCTGGCCGGCCGATCGGTTCGTGGTCGAGACAAGTTGCGCGGTCATCGTACTCAAATCTGAAATCTGCCGTCTCTCGAATTGTATCCCTCCGGCGTGACGCGCCTTGCAGGAATTAGGGCCTCAGAGCGATTCTACGCAGCTAAATCGGCTTTATGAGCGAGGATAGCTGCGCAGCATGGGACGAATGACATTGATTTCTGGCGCCGAGCGCCGCCGGCGCTGGAGTGACGAAGACCGGGCGCGGATTCTCGCCGCCAGTTTTGAACCCGGGGCGGTGATCGCGGAAGTGGCGCGCCGCGAGGATGTTTGCACCAGCCTCGTCTTCAAATGGCGCCGGGAGATGCGCGAAGCTGTTGAGGCGGATGCTTCCGGATTTGCGCCCGTTGTCATCAAGCCGGCGCCAGCGGCGCCTTGCTCATCGCCATCAACGAACTTGGGTTCCGCCGTGATCGAGGTGGAGCTGAGGGAGGCGCGCGTGCGGATCCACGCTGGCGCGCCGTCGTCGGTGATCGCGGCGGCCTTGAAGGCGTTGCAGCCATGATCCCGATACCCTCGGGATGCCGCGTCTGGATTGCGATGGGTCACACGGACATGCGCCGGGGCATGCAGGGTTTGGCCCTTCAGGTCCAGGAGCAGTTGATGCGAGATCCCCACGCCGGCGACCTGTACATCTTCAGGGGTCGTCGCGGCGATCTGGCGAAGATTCTTTGGCATGACGGCGTCGGGCTTTCTCTCTACGCCAAGAGATTGGACCGAGGAAAGTTCATCTGGCCTTCAGCGAAAGACGGCGTCGTTTCGATATCGGCTTCTCAGATGGCCTGTATGCTTGAGGGGGTCGACTGGCGAAATCCGCAATTGACCTGGCGACCGACCAGCGCCGGGTAAGGGCGAAAAAATCTTGGGTTGAACGCATTTTGGGGCGCCTCGAATCGCTCGATTTGTGATTCACTCTGGGTCATGGACGCCGCCCGCCTCGCCCTCGCAGAAGAAAACGCCGCGCTGAAAGCGGAGTTGGCGGTGGCGCGGGCCAAAGCCTCGGAAGACACGGCGCTGATCGCGCAGCAGAAGCTGCGGATCGCCAAGCTGGAACGCCAAATTTATGGACAACGTTCCGAGCGCTCGGAGCGCCTAATCGATCAGTTGTCGCTGGCGTTCGAAGAGGCGGAGGCCAGCGCCACACAAGACGAACTCGCGGCAGAACAGGCCGTCGCCCAGACAACGACTGTGCGCGGATTTACGCGCCAACGCCCCGAGCGCAACACGTTCCCCGAGCATCTTCCCCGCGAACGGGTGGTGATCGCGCCGCCGACGGCGTGCGAATGCTGCGGCGGCCACCGGCTGCGCAAGCTCGGCGAGGACGTGACGCGGACGCTGGAGTCGCAGCCGCGTCAGTGGAAGGTGGTCGAGACGGTGCGCGAAAAGTTCACCTGCCGCAATTGCGAGAAGGTCAGTCAGGCGCCCGCGCCGTTCCACGTCATCCCAAGAGGATGGGCGGGGCCGAGTCTGCTGGCGATGATCGTGTTCGAGAAGTTCGGCCAGCACCAGCCGTTGAACCGCCAAGCCGAACGCTACGCCCTGGAAGGCGTGCCGATCCCGCTGTCGACCATGGCGGACTCCGTGGGATTGGTCTGCGCGGCGCTGAATCCGATCCTTCGTCTGATGGAGGCCCATGTGATGGCGGCCGAGCGGCTGCATGGCGACGATACGACCGTGCCAGTTCTAGCCGAGGGCAAGACCGACACCGGGCGATGCTGGATCTACGTGCGCGACGACAAGCCCTTCGGCGGCGCCGGGCCGCCGGCGGCGATGTTCTATTATTCGCGCAATCGCCGGGGCGAGAATCCGCAGGCGCATCTGGCTGGATATTCCGGAATCTTCCAGGCGGACGCCTTTGAAGGCTACGGCAAGCTTTATCAGGCTGACCGAAAGCCCGGTCCGATCAAGGAGGCGGCGTGTTGGGCGCATGCGCGGCGACCGTTCTTCATCATGGCCGACATCGAGGAGAACGCGCGGCGCAAGGCCTCCGGCAAAAAGGAGATTCCGCTGTCGCCCGTCGCGATCGAGGTCGTGCGCCGCATCGACGCGCTGTTCGAGATCGAGCGCGCGATCAACGGCACGAGCGCCGCGGAGCGCCTGGCGGTTCGGCAAAAGCAGAGCCGGCCGCTGATCGAGGATCTCCAAGTCTATCTGCGCGAGCAGTTCGGCAAGTTCTCGCGCGGGCACGATCTCGCCAAGGCGATCAATTACATTCTCAAGCGTTGGCCGGCCTTCACGCTGTTTCTTGAGGACGGGCGCGTTTGCCTCTCGAACAACGCTGCTGAGCGAGGCCTGCGCGGCATCGCCCTTGGAAGAAAATCGTGGTTGTTCTGCGGGTCGGATCGCGGGGGCGAGCGCGCCGCGGCGATGTACAGCCTGATCATCACCTGCAAGATGAATGGCGTCGATCCGCAGGCCTGGCTGGCCGACGTCCTCACCCGCATCGCCGGCCACCCCGCGCACCGACTGGACGAACTGATGCCGTGGAACTGGAAGCCGCAGTCGCCGGCCGCATCCGCCAAGGCCGCCTGAAGCGATCGCGTTGAAGCCGGTCAGCCCGTGCCTGCGTGGTACGGCGGAGGGATACCTCGAATTAAGAGAGAACTGCCTTGGTAGGGCGCGTCGCGAACCGCATCGCTTCGGCCGCCTCTGCAGGATCGGACAGAACCTTACAGTCATTCACGCGCTCGAGGTCGAGTTGGGGGCGTGTGATCAGAACATGGAGTGGACCATCTGTGAGGAAATAGTCGCAATAGCTTAGCGCCGCGGTCGCGTGGTGGAAGTCGTAATAGTCGTTCGGTTTGAACTTACGTTCCTTGTCCCATCGCATTCCTGAATGAAGCGATCCGCCTATGTGCAGCGTCCGAAGGGTCCTGCGATGTTTAAGCTGCTTCATGGCATGATAGAGCAGATTGCGGCACATTTTCACGCTCTCAGCACGCTCCTCCGGCGTGATATCCGCGGCGATGTCGCCCACGACCTCGAATGGCCCCGCGAAGCTCGATATCATACGTGCCTTCGTAGCTTCTCAGGTATCCATCCGGCGTAGCACGCAGGCGGTCGGCTTGGCGCATCCGGCTGTGGTGCTCAATAGTCACTCGCGATTTTCCAAACGCATCGTCCTGGGCAACGGCATTACCATCTGCTGATGGGCGGAACAAAGAGGAAACTACGCCCGTGCGCACGCTTGTAGTGCGACTTGCTCACCCCGGCCAAAATGTTTTTCCTCGTGCCTTCAATTCTGCGCCTCCAATTGCTCCCTATGGCCGTGGGGCGGCTGAGAACGTGCGATGGACCGCAGTTTCCCTCCGGCTAATGCGAAGTTCGTAGTCGTTACTGATCCTTCGGGTTGCGAACTCTCCGAGAATGTCGTTGGAACGCGCGAGTTCGAAGCCGGCGGGATCGAGCCATCGAACGAGCCCGCCGTTCTCCACCGGGATGACGCTGTATCGTCGTCGACGGCCGTTGGTGCCTGTCAGTTGGACAGCTTCGGGCCCTTCCGCTGGCTCTATCCACTCTCTGCGCGGTAGGTTGCCCTGCCACTGAAGGAAGAGCTGGGGATCAATCCAGTCCTCTGGCTCGATGTCGTCGAATTCCTGGTTCAACCAGGCATCGAACTCCTCTCGGCGCCCTGCCGCCGCCTCGCGCGTCTGCGCCAGATTCTGCGACAGCGCGAAGGCGACGAACGGATCATGGGTTCCCCACCTTAGAAGTTCTCGAGCCCAGAAGCCAAACCAAGGCAGGCCTGTCGTAGCCTTCCATTCAGCAAGGGAGGGGACGGCAAATGCGCCTCCAGCTCCCGTGGACCACGCTTGCGCCACCACAGCGCCGATGGCGACGCCGAGCCGAAATTCGAGATTGTCGGCGACAAAACGCTGCCATGCACGCAGATCGTCGGCTGCGGGCGCCATAGATTCTGGTTCGTGCATCCACCAGCCTAAAACGTTTGCCCAGGTGCGGAGGAGCGCTTGGTCAGCATCAGTTTGCCGCACGCGAAAGCCGAACCCGCGATCAGCGGCCAGCAGCTCGGCGATCCCTTCAAACACATCAATTCGCGCCTCGGCGTCGTCGTCGCCATAATTCGTCGCCGCGGCAATAAGCTCCCGAACGTGCGGCGCGATCTCCTCAAATCGACGGCCGACGAGCGGAGAGAAGCCATATTGATAAAGGCGGCGGCGTTCATCGGCATCCGGATAGATAGTTTCCACGATCGCACGCCCACGCTGCACAAATGCTCGTTCGAGCCAGGCCTCCTGGATTGCGGCCGCCGAGGTAAAGGTTGTCCGCCACAGGTTGACGAGATGCTCTTCCGCTCTGGCGCCTGTCATGGCCATGTCTTCCGCCCGAGCGATCTCCTCGAGAGCGGTCAGGAGCACTCCGTCCAACTCGTCAAGCGTATCGGCGAGCCTCGAGCGTGCGTCAGTCGCACCTTCTCCGGCTGCACTGCTGATATCTGTGGGCAGAACTTGCTCCAGCCAGTCGAGAAATTCATCGGGATCAACGCCAAGCAGCCCGACTGCTCGTTCTCGGATCGCATCGAGGAGCAACGCCAGCGGGCTTTCGACCTCATCCGCGTCCATTTCTTCGCGCAGAAGCGACACGCGCAGGCGGTCGTAATCTCTCTGCAGCTCCCGAAGCTGGCCGCGTTGGACCGGTATTGTGGCCGCCGCAGTGGAGGATACCTGTGTCGGTAAGGCGATGAGGGTCATGCCCTCGATGCCCTTCGCGGCGCCCGGCCTGCCGGCGCGACCTGCGAGATTACGGAATTCGGCTGTGGAAAGGGGGGCGATTACCTGTGTCTGGGTTAGCTGATCCCACGACCGGCGCTTAAGCGACGTGAGAAATATGAGGTCGAACGGGAGATTGACGCCCTCGGTCAGTGTCGCGGTCGCAACCGTGATCGGACAAATTCGACGTTCGATCATTTCCGTCATCAGCCGCCGCAGGCGCTGCGGCATTTGGCCGTGGCTGGTCGCGATTCCTTGATCGAGGAGGAAGAGTTCGAACGAGCCTTCGCCGCAATAGTCGATACATGCCGCGCGCGCCTCATCGAATCGTGCGCGATCGGCGCCATCGGGCGCGATGAAGCGCGGGACGGCAGCCCAGCTGTCGAGTTCAAGAGCTTCCCTGAACCAGCGCATCGTTTGCTCGGGCTCTTGCGTGACCGAAATCAGTATGCGCTGATCTTCCTCGACGAGGTGCAGCGCTGTCCAAAGAACGCTTAGACAGTTGAAACGATTGAGGCTGTTACGCATTGCAGCCGGAAGCTGCGGCATTGGTTGCATCCGCAGTGGCAAGTACACCGGCTGTTCCTCGCCTCGAATGTAGAGGGTCCGGCCATTCATAATGTCCAGGAGGATGCGGCCTGTCGCGTTGGGCGCGGTTTCAAGCACACCTATCACCTGACGCGTGCTGCGATAGCGTACGCCGACGGCCTCGGCGTCGCGACGGCCTTCGATCCATCGGGCAACTGGGAGCGCGGCACCGCCGGCGACCGCCGTAAGGGCAATGCGCACCACGTCCGGGCGCTGCGTTAAGACGCGAGAGACGAAATTCTCCAGTCGGATCGAACGGTTGCTGTGATCCGAGAAGCTGATACGCGTGTTCTCGCCGACGTCGGGCACAACTTGGTGCGCCTCGTCGAGAATGAGCAGGCGCAGACGCGCCGTCAATATTGGGCCGAGATAGCGCATCAGTGCGTCGGCCTTTTCAACGGTGGCGATAAGGACCGTCGGCTCGTCGCCCGTGAGCCAATAGTCCGTGATCCCCCAGTCGGCGCCGCCATAAAGCGCCGTGATCGTCATCTCGCCGCCGAGCTCCGACCGAAGTTTGGCTTCGACCTCGCCAGCGAGCGCCCGTGACGGGACGAGATAGATGGCCAGCGGCGCAAGGCCGTCATGATCGCGAAGCAGTAGTTCTTTCACGAGCGCCATGTTCGCCACGAGCGTCTTGCCGGAGCCCGTAGGCGTGCAGAGGGCGAAAGAAGAGTCGCGGAGCAGCCGATCGAGCCCCTGAAGCTGCGAGGTCCAAAGGATGCCGCGACCGCGACTGAACTGGTCTCGGGCGTAGGCCACGAGCTTTCCCCTCCGGTTCGGATTCAAGGCGGCAAGGGCGATTAAGGGGCGATAGATGCTCGCGGCTTTGTAACCGTCTGCGACCTGTCGCATGAGCGAGAGGGCCAACGACGCGTCATCGCTGAATGTCCTCAAGGCCATCTCGTCCAGCGCATAGAGCTTCGCCATGGCGGTCTCCAACCGCGCATCGTCGCCGCGCCGGAGGCTGTCGGCGATCAGCCCAAGGCTGCGGACAAGCTCGACCGTGAATAACCAAACAACCCGATCGTCGTCCTCGTCCAGTTCGTCGTCTTCGACACCTGGCGCGGCCAGTCGAAGCGATGCGTCCGATGCCGTCAAATCGGGATGCGCATTCCAGAAGGCCGCCGAGAGGCGAATGACACCGTCAAAGTCGGCTTTCAAAAAAGCAGCGTATAGCGCGACGCCTTCGTGCTCGGTGACGACCTGCCTGAGAAGGCCCGATGCCATAGCTGGCAGCCCTCCGAGCTGATAGGCGGCGCCCGCGAGTAACTCGATCGGGATGACGGCGCGAAGCGTGTCGGCTGCGCGGGACAACCATTCAAGGATCTCGCCGGTCCTCCTAAAGCAATCGATCGCGCGTGCCGAACCGGCTCCCTCGATCTCTCGAAAAATGTGTGCCGCGTGGAGTAGGCGACGGGCGTCGGCAAGCTGCCGGGTGGATTCTCGCTCAGCCCATTGAATGGTGGGGACCTGCCACGTGGTTTGAAGGCATCGGACATAGGCGCGAGCTTGTGGACGTGAAAGCTCGTTTTCGATGGCGAGCCTGCGGCGCAGGGTGTCGGCAACTTCGAGGCGCTCGGCGTCCAGCTCTGGCATTATTCATCGTCCTGCCAGAGGCTGGAATAGAGGCCATCAATCAGCTGTTCGCCGTCGGTTAGGATGAGTTCGACGACCTGTAGGTCATGCGGAGCCGTATATTCTTCTGGCGCTTCTTCCCATCCGATCAAGACATTGAGCTCCTTGCGGTCCCGCGCTCCGTTCCCGGCGATGAGGATGAGGTTGGTGCGCGGAAGCGGCGGGGCATTTTCCAGAATGATGGCCTGATCGATCGACAAAATTGCAGCTTGGTGGCCGTCGGGATCGCGAAGCTCCAAAAGGCGCTGAAGCTGCCGCAATCCATGCGGGACTGGCGTATCTCGATTGACTTCGAACCAGACACCGCGACCGGATCGTGCGCGCTCGCCGGTCTCTTCGTCTTCTTCCCAAGGACCGAGCATCAACGAGTCGACCGCAGATTTGGTTAGACGCTGACGCCATTTCGCTTCTCCGGCGATGAAGCGGACAGCCTCTCCCGCTTCGTTGAGCGACAGTCCTATGAAATCGGAGCCGAAGCGGCCGAAAATCTGGCGGGTTCGGGCAGGATCGCGTGCAAGGTCCCACAGATAGGCCTCAACATCAGCGTGCTCGCGAAAGAGAAAGATTGGGACACACCATTCGTGGCCACCAACGAATTTGGTTTGGAAAGCTTCTGTCATCATCCCGGCCATGACCTCTCCGAAGAGGCCGCGCCGTGCGGTGGACGGGAGGCAGCCAGGATAGCAGGCGTGCGCGCCGGGGGCGTCTGCGTCAGGATGGAGATCGATGGCAATTTGGCGGTGAAAATGTTCGCGAGCGTCGAGATGCGCGGACTCAAAATACGGCCGCAAGGCTGCGATGAGGTCCTCGTCTGTCGGGGTCTGCTGTTCGAGCAGCAGATGGCCATACGTTCCCCTAACCGTTCCGTTCGACGCCAGCCATTCTTCAAGGACTTCGGTGGGCGGCTCACAAGTATGCATTGGCTTCGCCCACTGAGAGAATGCGATAGCTTAGCCCAGCCTGCCGAGTGCTAGCGGTTGGGTCGGTCCAACGGGTCGTGCATTGATGAAGCATTCCCGTTGATGCTCCCGTCATGTCTTGCGCCGCAATGGGTTGACGATTTCGACGCCCTCAAAATCCTTTTCATTGTCGGTGACTACGGTGCATCCGTGGGCCTCGGCGACGGCGGCAATGATCGTGTCCAGCGCACTGCGAGGTCGGCCCTGCGCTTTCCCGTCCGCCATGAGCCGCGCCCAGACCAGGCCGGCGTTCTCGTCGAAGGGGAGCACACGGCCGGCGAACAGCGCCTGCGGTCCGTCCGGCCCTGAGAACCAGACTTCGAGCTGATCGCGCCGTTTGCCGGCTGGCTTCTCGAGGACGCCCCGGCGGATTTCGGCAACCGTCAGCGAGGCAATGAACAGATCCTCGTCGTTTTGGTCGCTCATCCACGCGAGAAGGGACTCAGAGGGATCAGGCTTCGTGATGTTGCTGATGATGTTGGTGTCGAGCAGGTAGCGCATCAGATTTCGACTTTACGCCCTTCCACGCGGGGACGAGCAAGGTCGAGATCGGCCCCCACAAGCGGGGAGCGGCGGAGCGCGGCCAGGATGCCGCCTTTCTTGGGCGGTTCGCCAGCAATGGTCTGGCTGACTGCTGCGCGTAATCGCGAGGCCTCAGGCCCATCTTCTGCGAGCCGGCGCGCCAGAGATCGGATGAGGTCGCGGTCAGCATCGCGACCGAGCACATCAAAGCGCGCCAAACCGCGCTCGCTAAGGCGAGATCGATAGTTCTGAATTGCACGTTTCTGCGAGTTGCCCACGGCCGTCTCCTAGAGATTTCCAGTAATATAGCCGCACGCGACGATTCAATCAAGGATCGCTGTCAAGGTGACCAACGCTGCAGCGCGAGCGAGAGAGGACGGCGACTTCCGGAACAGCCGCGGTGCGATATGCTTTCTGCTCTGCTATCATGGGCTTATGCGCGAGGAATCAACCAAAACTAAGATTTATATTGGCGGAGCGATCGATCACGAGTCGGAACGTAAGTTCTTGGCGTTCATAGTGTCTCGGCTCGAAGAGCAAAAGATCCCGTCGATTGTTCTCGCCAATGTCGAAATCGACGGACGCCAAATTGATTGCATAGTCGCGACCGCCAACTCCGTTTCAGTCATAGAGGTCAAGACCAGTCAGCTTCCTATCCGCGGCGATATCAACGGAACCTGGACGCGGTTGTCCGCGTCTGGCGAATGGAAGGACTATACCAACGCCTATAAGCAGGCGGTTGGCGCGAAGAACCGAGTTCGCGACGCTATGCAGGCGGCGAAACCGGTGGGCAACTTCCATCCGGACGGATTCGTTGTGTTCACCAGCCCGATTCCCGAAGGATCCGAGGTCACGCCCGGCAATTTCAAGGCGCAGGTCACTACAATCGACCTGTTTCCCGGTCGGTTCAAAACGGTGGCGACATCACCGTGGGCAATAACCGATTGGGAGGCATTTGCGCGGAAGCTCAAGTTGACCTCTGTGACGATGGATCAGGCCATAGCTGGCGTGGAGGTACGTGAGGCGTTTGACCTTCTGAAGCGCTACACCGACGCAGTCGCGTCAGAGTACGGGCGCGACGGGGCGCGATGGCTGCCGGAGACGGAAGAGCAGCGCGATGAATTGATGAACGCAGTCGCCGCTGACGCTGGCTGCTTTATCCGCGGCCCATCCGGATGCGGCAAGTCGCTAATGGCGAAATGGCTGGCAGCCAAGTTGGCCGCGGACGGCCACCCGGTTTTCTTCCTCGCAGCAAAAAACTTTACTGGTTCGTGGGCTGACAGCCTTCGTCGGGAGGTTGGATTGCTCACAGATGGCGTTTCCGCCGACATTTACCGTGTAGTCGCCCGTTCCGATCGGTCGGTTTTCCTAATTATCGACGGGATCAACGAATTCGGGGCAGCGGCGCTGGAAGCGCTGCGCGGCGCCCGAGCTCTGGTGCGACGGATGGGTGCACGGCTCATCATCACCGGCCAAGATGCGAAGCCTGAAGAATTCGGCGGGCTGCGCAGCGTGACGATTGCGCGCCCTAGCGTGGAATTGAAGCGACGGATCGCGCAGTCGGTCGGAGGGGAATTGACGCCAACCGCGCAGGAGGTGCTTCGGGCCGTGGCGTCGGGTATCGAGGCTGGGCTCGTTGGACAGATTGGCGGCGATCTGAAGGCCAACGCTACGCGCTTGCTTTTGGTCGACCAATACGTTCGTAAGCGCCTAGGCGAGCACGCGCGCTCTGGATCGTTTGGACTGAGACGGCTTGCGAGCACGCTACACGAGCAGGTCGCATTCTCGATGGCCGAAACGAGTTTTGACGAGTTCATGCGTGCTCAAGGTCTAAGCTTCGCCGAGTGCGACATGCTTTTTACGGCGGGTCTGCTGTTGCGACGTGCGGGTCGCGTTTCGTTCGCCCATGAGATGATCCTGAACGCGTGCGCTGCGTTTGATCTCGCACAGGCGGCGGCGACAGATGCCGCAAGCTTTGGGCAGCGGCTGTCAACGCCACTCCTTGAGCCGATTTCCGGCGATATCATTGCGGCGATCGAGGACGCTTCCGTATGTCGGGCACTTCTATCCGAGGTGATGAGTTCGTCACTGCTGGCAGGGGCGGCCGGAGGGCGGTTTGGCACGATCGCATCGTCGGCGGCGTTGGAGTTGCTGAAAGAGACGACAGACGCTTGCATTGCCGAAATCCGCAGCGCCCGCCTCGCGCTATCGAAGGACGGGGATGCTGTTCGGATAGGGTGGGAAGAGGGCTCCCGGCACAAGTGGACCTTTGCTGAAGAGGCGCGCCTTCGGGCAGTCGGCTGTCGCGCTGCTTTGGGACCTGGCATTGAGCTGTTTCTAAACCTCTGCGCCGAAATGGACGCCCGGTTGGCGAGTGAACGGCTGCGGTGGGCGGATTTCGCCCGCCAGGAACAATATCCGATCCGGAGCCAGAGTTTTGCACTTACCTACTACGGCTTCGGTAAATCTATCGGATTTACAGAGGTCGCCAGGTCGACACAGCGTGGGTTTGAGCCTCTGTCTGAAGAGTACAAGGCCTACCCATTCAATTTAGAGCAGATCACCTCAGGCCAGCTTCATTTCCTCCTGGAAGGCCGGCGGGTGTTCTTCGACGGCGACGATAGCCGCTTTGCCAAGGATCTGATTTATCTGTTTCGCGAGCGGTTTCGGTGGGAGCCGTACCACGTCCAGCTCGTCATGCTGAATTCGATTGGCTACGCACGTCGAGCGCCGCAGGAATTGATAGATCGCCTCGTCGAGGCAATCAACGCGCTCGAAGTTAAGCCAGGAAATTGGGGCATTAATTCGAGCGTCATCGACGCTTTGAAAATGCTTGGGGCGCTTGACGGCGACGCAGAAGATTCGCGCGCGCAGGTCAAGGCAGAGCTGGCATCTGTGCTTGTTGATGATGACGCTGCGGCCGACAATGACCTCGCTTTATCGCTGTGCATGAGGATGTTCGACCATCCGTTCGACTCTATCTACGCAGAGGAGATTTACGACCTGGATGAGGAGGTGCGGCGGCGCCTGTATCGTCGAGCGCTCCGAGCATCGGACGTCAAAAGTTCGACAAGTTTGAGCTGGCTTGTCAAGGAGGTAGCGTCGTTCGCCGATCCTGAGGATGCGTCCTTACTGCGGCCGCTCACGGGCTTACCCAGCCGGACAAACCCGTTTGTACAGGAGGAATGGGGCGCCTTCGCTGTCGCGACACTGTTTGTCGGTCGGCACCACGCCGAACTCGAGCCGATAGATTCAACGACGCCCGAAGAGCGCTGCCTCGTTGAACTTCGATCGCTGATCTATGCAGTCGAGGCGAAGCACGAAGCCGACGCTATGGATGCGCGGCTTGCTTGGCAACGTCTCCACCAGATGCCCGCTCAGCTGGTCGTCGGCTGCCTCAGCGAGGTCCAGACGGCGTTATTCGAGAGGTCCTATCAAGCGGACAGGGTCGAGGCGTATCCCCCATTGGATTTAGCTGGGGCATATCCCCTGGACTGCCTCACAGTTTCAAGACGCTTCATCGACGACGGAACTAATGCTCAGTTCTACCATCAGGTCCCCGACAATGAGAGTAGTATGTCGTTCGCTTTTAACACAGTCGGAGTTTATGGTGATCGAAGTGACGTCGAAAGGCTTCGCTCCCGCAGCGGTGCCCATCGCTTCGCGCGGCATGCGCTGGCGGCTCTTAAGCGACTGGATGCGGGCTCGACGGAGGAGCTGCAACGAGCAGGGGCCTATGACGTCTGATCTGCCATAGGCAGGATTGACGGGCAAAGACATTGACGAGTTAGCTTGAGACCATGCGACGCCGCAATCACAATGAGAGTCATGCGCTT